>JBDSLD010000388.1:0-63742 GCA_039916545.1 Ferruginibacter sp. | reverse complement strand
AATACAATTTAACCGCAGTTGCTAAAGTTGAAATCATCCTATATCTTCGTTTCGGTTTTTCATAGGATATTGGATTTTAAAACGGGACTAGATTTCTATCTTGGTCCTTTTTTTATGCCCGGAAGTTTCGGTTTAAGTTTTGAAGACAACAATGCGAACACAGGCGCATTATTATGTCAGTAGAATCAGAATATGACCAAAGAATATTGGTGCGGAAAAGATATCCACTTAATTCTATTTTTAAATAACGGGCAATATTATTATTGAGGAAACTGCGACTTATCTATATTAGGGATGATACGCAAAGCATTTTTGTAATACACTTTTTTCAAAATTTCATCCGGAAGGCCCATTCCATACATCCTCCAGAAAGCATGGTATTTTTTATGATAGGGAAAATATTCGTCCGATGTCTCTAATACGCGGAAATAGGTTTTGTATTCGTCGGGCACCCAGCTATCCTTACCAAATAATATCCTGTCCTGGTATTTTGTAAAGAATTGTTTGGCCATGACCGGTTGCCTGCCAAGCTCTGCTATGACGGCGCCAAATTCTACCACAACATTTGGCATTTGATCCAGCAAGGTGCCCAGCCTGGCGAGGTCATTTGCATACCAGCCAAAATGCGCTGCTATAAAAGTAGTGTTAGGATGTTTTTTAAACATATTGTGTTGCTCTTCGATCAGTGTCTCCCAGGGCGCGGGATCATTTGCGCCACGCTTACGGCCGGGATGCGTAACAATTTCCATCCATCTTTCGTTGTGCTCATCCGTAGCATCCCAAAAAGGTTTGGGGTCGGCAGTGTGAATAAGTACCGGAATTTTTAATTCGCCACATTTTGTCCAGATCGCATCAAGACGGTTATCATCCACCGTAACACGTTTTCCTTCATTATCCTTTACAGAAAGGCCCAGTGTTTTAAATATCTTCAATCCATTGGCGCCATTTTTAACATCGTTTTCCAGTTGTTTCACCGCTTTTTCTGTCCATCCTTTTTCACCGATCCCCTTAAATTCTATATTGGCGAAAACAATAAAGCGCCCGGGGTAGGTTGACCTTATATTTTTGATGCTTTGCTGTAAATAATCGCCGCTTCCTCCGCTCAGGTTTACCATTACGCTCATATTTAGCGTATCCATATCACGCACGAGCAGAGATAAATTTTGTCCGGCCATATCCCACTGGTGGTTGTGCACATCAATAAAAGGGAATTTTGCATGCCTGGTAATATGTTCAGGAACGACCAACGTGGAAACAGGGTCATATTTTTCGAAATCCATTTTCTGTGTTGAAGACTGCGCTTTTGAAGAAGCGGCAGAAAAGATAAGACCAGCGGTAAGGATCAGTGCAATGAATTTCATTTATTTGGTGGATTGTTTTAGATTGATAGTACTGTAGTTGTGGCTATAACTGGGAAGTTACTCTAATTTCGAGGATGGCCAATCCTACCCATAAAAATATAATACCTGTTCCTCGTGAAAATCAATAACCTTTTCAGAGTCAACAAAATAATGATCATTTTTTATTGTACTTTGATAGGATGAAAAAGGATATTTTTTATAGTCCTCAACAAGGTTGTGCTTCTGTGCATTGGCGTTTGTGTAAATTATGGATTGCTGTAAATGCCCATCATCTTCAATTTGAATTCTTTTAAAAGGCTTTTGAAAAATTCCACCTTTGCTGTCGTATTTATTATTTATATAATTAGCATAACACACCAAAAAGCTATTTATCTGTCGTTAATCATTTTATTAAATAATAATTCATCATCATTTTTTTCATAGAAATCCTTCATTGCAGGCGTCATGTTTGCCGGGGTTAGCATCCGGATAAATTGTATGATGGAAGCTGTGGATTTGATCCTGATAACATGATGGCTATGATAAGGAATAAGGCAAAAACTCCATATTTCGACAAAATCTCCTGCAAATTTTTTGAGTCTTTCATTGAATATTTTGTAGTCGATAGTATCATGAAAAAGTAAAAGACTGTCGATACTTTTACAAACAATATGATAATAAGCCTCCGGGTAAAAAGTAGCTTTCAAGAATGCAGGCGTCGGCATATTTTTAAACTGTTTGTATTCCATGATGAAATCTTTTGAACAGGGTGACTCATCCTGTTCAAAAGGCACTCTAATGCGCCTCCAGCCAATTTTCGCCGGAGCCTATTTCGGCATCGGTGGGTACTTCATTTGGCAGGGCCAGCGCGGTTTGCATACAATTTAAAATCACCGGTTTAATTATTTCAACTTCATCTCTGTGTGCATCAAATACCAATTCATCATGCACCTGTAGTAACATCTTTGATTTAAAATTTTGCTTTGTAAACTCCTCATGGATCTTTATCATCGCCAGTTTGATCATGTCGGCTGCCGAACCCTGGATCGGAGAGTTAATGGCATTCCTTTCCGCGTAGCCCCTCACAGTGAAATTGGCTGAATTGATGTCCCTTAACCAGCGCTTGCGCCCCATCAGCGTTTCCACATACCCGGTTTCTTTCGCGAAGTTGATGGTGTCATCCATATAGCGTTGAATGTTTGGAAATTGCTTTTTATAATTATCGATGATTTCTTTTGCTTCTGCGCGGGGTATACCCAGGTTTTCTGCAAGTCCAAATGCACCTTGTCCGTAAATGATTCCGAAATTCACGCTTTTCGCCTTGTAACGCATTTCTTTTGTGACGGCTGATTCTTCCACATTAAAAACCTTTGCGGCTGTGGCAGTGTGAATATCTTTACCGCTTCTAAAGGCATCGCACATATTTACATCACCACTGATCGCAGCAACAATGCGCAGTTCGATCTGCGAATAATCGGCGGAGATTAATACATGATTTTCATCCCTTGGAATAAAGGCCTTCCTGATCTCGCGGCCCCGTTCAGTTCTCACGGGGATGTTCTGCAGGTTAGGATTTGTACTGCTTAATCTTCCTGTTACCGCCACCGCCTGGGCATAACTTGTATGCACCCGGCCTGTTTTTTTGTTGATCATTAATGGCAGGGCATCTATGTAAGTATTTTTTAATTTAGTTAACTCACGAAAAGCTAAAATATCATCACATATTTTATTCTGGTGCGCCATTTTAGCCAGCACGTCTTCACCTGTAGCATATTGGCCAGTTTTCGTTTTCCTGGCTTTGGGATCAAGTTTTAATTTTTCAAAAAGGACTTCCCCTAACTGCTTGGGGCTTGCGAGGTTAAACCTTACTCCCGCCTGTTCATACACACTTTCTTCGCTTATTTTAGCTTCTGTTTCGAGTTGCTTGCTGTATTCATTTAAAAAAGCCTCATCGATCCGGATACCTTCAAACTCCATATCGGTCAATACCTTTACCAAGGGATTCTCTACCTCGTAAAAAACCTTTTCTACAGATTTCGTTTTTAATTGCGGCAAAAAGACATGCTTTAACTGTAAGGTGATATCGGCATCTTCCGCCGCGTATTCCTTTATTTTTTCCAGTTCCACATCCCGCATATTGCCCTGCCCTTTTCCCTTTTTACCGATCAGCTCCGTAATGGATACAGGCATGTAGCCAAGGTATTTTGCACTCAGCGCATCCATATTTCTTTTCCCCTCAGGCTCCAGCACATAATGGGCCATCATGGTATCGAATATATTTCCCTTTAGTGTGAAACCATACCATTTAAGCATCAGCAAATCGTACTTGATATTCTGGCCAACCCAGGTTTTAGATTCGTCTGTGAATATGGGTTGAAACTTATTCAATATTTCTATACAACCATCCCGCTCTACAGGACAAGGAACGTAATAGCCTTCGCCGGGAACAACCGAAAAACTTAAGCCCACCAGGTCCGCGTCATTGGCATCGATGCCGGTGGTTTCGGTATCAAAACATATTTCGGCATGGCCGGCCAGCATTGTAATTAAATCTTTAATCTCCTCGTCTGAGGTCACCAATATATAATTGTGCGGCGTATTTCCAATGTTTTTGTCTGCGATCAAATCATTTCCGGCACCAGGTTCCGGCTCTTCATTTTTCACCTGCTTTATCGGTGACTGTTCAGCAGGATTGCCAAACAGGTCAAGCTGACCGCCGTTGGTAACCTGGATGATCACCTCGGTTTCAATTTTAATTGTTTCTCCTTCCAATAGCACTTCTTCGCCTAAAACCCTTTTGCTTAGCGCTTTAAATTCCAGCTCAATAAACACTTCCTTCAGCGGCTCCCTGTTCATTTCTTTTATCCTGAAATTTTCTTCATGGAACTCGGTGGGCACGTTGGTAATTATTGTCGCCAATTTTTTACTCATGATCGCATCTTCCCGGCCGGCCCTGATTTTTTCACCTACGGAGCCCTTTATGTTATCCGCATTCTCCAAAATATTTTCCAGGGTGCCGTATTCGGCCAATAATTTGGCAGCCGTCTTTTCGCCGATCCCTTTTATGCCAGGGATATTATCTACCGCATCACCCATCAGGCCCAGGATATCAATTACCTGGCTCACATTTTTAATACCCCACTTGGCACACACTTCTTCCGGGCCCATTATTTCGATGGTGCCTCCCTGGTAAGGTGGTTTGTAAATTTTGATATTTTCAGATACCAGTTGTCCATAATCTTTGTCGGGCGTAACCATAAAAACTTCATAGCCCACTTTTTCCGCTTGCTTTGCCAATGCGCCGATCACGTCATCTGCCTCGTATCCGTCTATTGCTACTACGGGAATGTTCAATGCTTCGATGATGCGTTTGATATCGGGTATGGCTGATAAAATGTCTTCGGGTGTTTCCTGCCGGTTGGCCTTATAATCCGCAAAATCTGTATGGCGTTCGGTAGGGGCAAAAGTATCAAAGCACACAGCCATATGTGTTGGTTTTTGATTATTGATCAGGTCGACTAAAGTATTGGTAAATCCAAACTGCGCATTGGTGTTCCTACCCTTGCTCGTAATTCGGGGATTGCGGATCAAGGCGTAATATGCCCGGAAAACAAGGGCAAATGCATCCAGGAGAAATAGCTTTTTTTTCATAGGGTAAAAGTAAGTTTTTAATGTAAAAAGTAAAAATGGCTTTGGACCGGTTATCGATCAATGCTACCGGGCCGACACTATTATTTTTCCTAAATGCCTGGAAAAACCGGGGAAAAAATATCAATGAAGTCAAGCCTCATGGAGGCGATTTCGGAGGAAAGAAATCTCAAATGCTAAAGCGCCTTACAGCGCGACATTACCAGAGACGGCTTTGTAATGTCGATCATAATATTTTTTTTGCTACCAAAATATCGCCCCCATGAGGCTTGGTCACAGCAACGCTTTGCTGGACCATTATTGGTAATTGAAGAAGACAACCGGGTAAGTCAAATAGCAAATAATTTATTTGTCATCAAGTTTGGTATCGATCCGCAGCGTTAATATTACCCATTGTTTGGATCCCTGATTTTCATTGAACATTCGCGGCAACCCGGTCAAACAGCAAACAATTTTCTTTATCATCAAAACCTCGTATCGATCCATAACGGTAACATTGCCCGCCAGGTGGGCCAGTCATGTTTCCATTCATTGCCCCAAACGCTTAGTTCGTAGTTGATACCTTTATTGTATAACACACCAGCAAAACCTTTACCAGCTTCAGGGTCTTCATAATCACCGGAACCTGTTAATATATGTATGTGTTTGCTTTTACGAATTTGTTCTAAAATGCCATGATCAGTCAGGTTGGGCATATAATGCATGGGAGAATTATAATATACCTGCTCGTCAAAAAAGCCTTTGGTGTACTCAGTAAGATCGTACACACCGCTCATGGCGATCACTCCGTTTAAAAGATCGGGGCGTTTTAAGAAAAGGTTCATGCTGTGCAGGGCACCCAGTGAGGCACCGGCAATAATGATGGGCGTTTCCCAGGAAGTATTGTTTTTAATAAACGGGATCACTTCATTATAAATATATTGATTGAACTGGTTGTGACGGATCGCCTTGTGTTCACCGAGCATGTCATTGTTCATCCAGCTTTCCTTATTGATGCTGTTAACCGAAAAGACTTTTATCTTGCCGCCGTTGATATATGGACTAAGGTGGTCGATCAGCTGAAACCTTTCGTATTCTAAATAATCCGCACCGGCGGTGGGCACCAGCAATAGCGCAAAGCCGTAATCGCCATATACAACGGTCGGCATCTCCTTTTGTAAAGACGGGCTAAACCAATTTGTTATTTGTCTCTTCATAAAAAAATTTTGTCTTAATATTGGTGATTTAATTGATTTCGATACCCGGCAAATTGGTGGCAGAATTAATATTTTTGCTGAGCTGGAAGAAAATTTCTCTAAATTATTAAATTCCGTGTTATGATGCTAAAATTAAAATCCCCGATCCTCTTAGTCATATTATCGATCTTATTTTACTCCTGCGAAAAAGAATATAGCCTTGAAGGGAATGCTGTAGGCAGCACGGCGGTTTTTACTTTATCCGGAGCACCTGCAGCCTGTGCCACCGCTGTTGTTACCGGTACCTACCAGGTTGGCGTTGCACTTGATGCCACAGCCCTTGTTACCATTGCGGTAGATGTTACCACTATCGGTAACTATTCAATTTCTACAGCAATTATCAATGGCATCTCCTTTACCGGGGCGGGCGCTTTTACCGTTACGGGTACGCAAACAATAACGCTAACGGGCAGCGGCGTTCCATTGGCGGCGGGGTCCTTTCCTTTTACGCCGGGCGCCAATGGATGCATTTTCCCTGTTGTTGTTACCAACAGTGTGCCCAGTACATCTGCTTTTACATACACCGGTGCACCCAACGCCTGTACAACGGCAACACCCGCAGGTAGTTACATGGTTGGAACGGCTTTGTCAGCTTCAAATACGATAACAATTGGCGTCAACGTCACAACACCCGGCACCTGGTCTGTATCCACTCCGGTGGTGAACGGATTTTCATTTAGCGGATCGGGCAATTTTACCACTGCTACACCTCAAACAATTATCCTTACAGCCACAGGAACGCCGGTTGCAGAGGGCGTTTTCAATTTCACACCATCGAATAATGGCTGTTCATTTCCAATAACAGTTTTAACCGGAACGGTGGCCACGGATTTTTTAAAGTGTAAGATTGACGGAACGGCCCGCACATTTAATGTAGACCTGGTGGCCTCAAGTGGACTGGCATCCACATTTTCGCTTGGCGGAAATGAATCATCGGCAGCTAATACGGCCCAATTTGAAATAGATCTTTCAAAAAGTCCCAACATTACTACGGGCACGTATAATAAATTTTCAGCAACGAACCTCAGCACTTTTTGTATTGGTGGTTACAACGATGGAGTCGCGGCAACCACCTGGTCCATTGGAATACTCCAGGCAGGAGGCTTTACCGTGAATGTAACGACATTTACCGCAACAAGGATAGAGGGAACCTTTTCCGGAACCCTGTATGAAGGCGATGGGTTGGGTTCAGGTACAAAATTGGTAACTGAAGGACAGTTCAGCGTTCCTTATTAATTGGGATATTATTACTGATGAAAAATCTGCCGGACTTGTGTGCGGACCGGTTGGCCACCGGCTATTTTCCTATTCTACAACTCCTTCCTTAATTTCCGTCCATAGCTCATGGTAGCATTTGGCTGCGTAGCTGCTGCGGGCGAACTCTTCGATCGGTTGGCGATGGATACCCATTTTTTCCACGTCTGACAGGTACGGTATATAGTTCTGGAAGAATTTTTTGTCTTTAAAAAGATGCTCCATTATTTCATTGTGCATGTTCTTTCTAAGGTCAACCATCGTGAAAAAGCACATCATTTTCGTGCTGTCCAGCTCCTTTTCTTTAAAATAATCCTTTACCATATTGTAAGTACGGATAGATAAGGTGGTAGGAATGATGGGCATCAACACCACATCCGCGGCGCTAAAAATATTTTCGCTAAGGGCGCTGAAACCCGGGGGGCAATCGATAAAAACAAAATCATATTCGTTTTCAAACTGCTTTAATATACTTTTCAGCCTGTTTTTATTTCCCCTCATTTCATCCAGCATAATGTCAAAGCTTTTTGCAGAGGCATCTGCGGGTATGATCTCCAGATTATCATAATTGGTAGCCATAATTGCAGTTTCAAGTTTGGCATCCTTGCTAAGCAATTTTTTTATTCCCTGGGCATCTTTTGGTTTTATCTTGTAATAAAACGTAGTAGAACCTTGTGGATCAATATCCCACAGCAACGTTTTAAAACCGTCTTTTGCAGCTAAATAGGCAAAATTTACACAACTGGCAGTTTTACCAACACCACCTTTCAGGTTATAGAGTGCTACTGTTATCATAAAATTAATTTACGGGTAAGATAGTATTTTTTTAAAAAATAGTTGGTCAGTAAATATTTTTTATTTTACTTCGTGTTATAATAACACTAACTAAATGAATGAACTGTTAGATTATCCCCGTCCTTCCGTCACCATTGACTGTGTAGTTTTTGGGTACGACTGCCATTCAATTTCATTGCTGTTGATTAACAGGAAGGAAGAGCCCTTTGAAAATATGTGGACATTGCCGGGTGGCTTTTTGTATTTAGAAGAGACGCCGGAAGAAGGTGCCCGCCGTATCCTTAAAAATAAAACGGGCCTGCACAACCTGTATTTGGAACAATTGTACACTTTTGGCGAAGTAACCAGGGATCCCCGTGGAAGGGTATTGTCAATTGCCTATTATGCATTGGTGGATCCAAGGCGATTTGAGTTACTGGCAGGTATTGCCGCAAACGATGTTAAATGGTTTGAAACGACCAAATTACCCAAAACCGGCTTTGATCATAAGGATATAATAAAACTTGCCCTCAACAGGTTAAAGGCGAAAGTTACCTACCAGCCAATTGGCTTCGAACTACTTGATAAAAGATTTACTTTGACCGAATTGCAGTTTTTGTATGAATGCATCCTGCTTCGGCCGATAGATAAACGGAATTTTAGAAAACGGCTGCTGGAAAGTAAACTGATAAAGTCTACCGGGGAAAAGAGAACCGGTCTTAAAAACAGGGCGCCGGAATTATTTGAATTTGATGAACAGCAATATAGAAAGTTAGTAAAAGAAGGATTTCAATTTAAAATTTAAACACACAACATGAAATTATTACCCGTACTCTTAAAAGATGGTTACAAGGTTGGACACAAATTTCAATACCCGGAAGGTACCACGCTTGTTTACAGTAACCTTACTCCCCGGAAATCAAGAGATGAAGATATAAAGGAGATCGTTTTTTTTGGCTTGCAATATTTCATAAAAGAATATCTTATTAACCAGTTCAACGAGAATTTTTTTAAGGCCGATAAGCAGGAAGTCTTAGCTGTTTACAAAAGAAGGATTGAAAATTATTTAGGCAAGGATGCCATCACTTACGATCATATTGCGGCCTTACATGACCTTGGTTATTTGCCGCTGGAAATAAAGGCTTTGCCGGAGGGGTCATTGGTGCCGATGAAGGTGCAGGTGTTAACGATAAAAAATACGGACCCTGCGTTTTTCTGGTTGACCAATATGCTCGAGACCCTGATGAGCGCGATATTGTGGAAACCCACCACATCTGCTACTACAGCCTTTGAATACCGGAAAACCTTTGCGAAGTATGCCTATGAAACAGTCGGCAGCGACCACAGTTTTATTCCCTGGCAGGGCCATGATTTTTCTTTCAGGGGAATGAGTGGTATGGAAGACGCGATAATGAGCGGCGCCGGGCATTTGTTGAGTTTTGCAGGAACTGACACCATCCCGGCAATCGATTTCCTGGAAACCTATTACAATGCTGATTGTGAAAAAGAACTGATCGGCGGCTCAGTACCAGCAACGGAGCACAGTGTTATGTGCATGGGTACAGAAGACAATGAAATTGAAACATTTGAGAGACTGATCGGGGTAATCTACCCAACCGGTATCATTTCAATTGTTTCTGACACCTGGGATTTTTGGAAAGTAATAACCGAATACCTGCCACTGCTTAGAGAAAAGATAATAGCACGGGATGGAAAAGTGGTTATCCGCCCGGATAGCGGCGATCCTGTAAAGATCATTATCGGCGATGAAAATGAAGAGAAAGGAAGTCCGGCTTTTAAAGGAGCCATCGAGTGTATGTGGGAAGTATTTGGAGGAACCATTACGGGGCAGGGTTATAAATTGCTGGACGGGCACATTGGGTTAATTTATGGTGACGGCATTACAATGGAAAGGCAGCACCAGATATTGGCCGGCCTTAAACAAAAAGGTTTTTGCAGTTACAATGTAGTGTTGGGCCTCGGTTCATTTACCTATGAATATGTGACAAGAGACACATTTGGCTTTGCTATGAAGGCAACCTACGGAGAAGTAAATGGCGAAGGAAGGGCTATTTTTAAAAACCCCAAAACCGATGATGGTACAAAAAAATCAGCTAAGGGGTTGATAGCCATACACAAAAATACAACGACGGGCAAACTGGAGTATAAAGATGAATGTACCTGGGAGGAAGAAGCCCAGGGAGAATTAAAAACAGTTTTTAAAGACGGCCGCTTGCTGGTAGATGATAATTTACAAGCGATAAGGGACAGGATAAAAAACGCTATTTAAAACAACTGTTTATGAAGTATAATAAAGAGTGGCTGAATGAAAAGATCAATGGTGGCCAGGAAATAAATTGCCTGTTATTTTGGGGCCATAAGCCATCTAAAAACGGCTCTATTATAAAAAGTTGTTTTAGCCAATGGTGGCAAAGCCCTTTCGTGGTAGAAGGCAAACAATACAAAACCGCTGAACATTGGATGATGGAAAAAAAGGCTGTTTTGTTTGATGACCCTGTCATTGCTGAAAAAATATTATTGGCAGCGGATCCCGGCAAAGCCAAAAGCCTCGGACGCAAAGTTGCAGGCTACAATGACCTGGTCTGGAAAGAGCACAGGGAACAGATCGTAGTAGACGGAAATTATCATAAATTTAGTCAGCACGATCAACTAAAGTATTTTTTACTTTCAACTGGTGATGCGGTTATTGTGGAAGCAAGTCCTACAGATGCTATTTGGGGCATTGGGATTTCCGGAGATAATCCTGACGCGCTGGAGCCAGGTAAGTGGCGGGGATTAAATTTGCTTGGTTTTGCTTTAATGGAAGTAAGGGATAAATTGCAAAGTATATAAGCAATCATAAGAGTAAGTATTATTAAAGCGATATTGCTATCGGAAAGAAGCACGATGAGTCATGGACGAAAAATATAATAAACAGATTAGTAAAATGTTGAGCCTGGTGTTAAGGCATCAACCTGAAAAAATAAATATCAGTCTTGATAAAAATGGCTGGGCAGATGTCGACGAACTGATAACTAAAATGAATGAAAATGGCAATAATTTGAATTTTGACCTGTTGGAAGGAGTAGTTACAACGAATGACAAACAGCGGTTTTCATTTAACGAAGACCTTACTAAAATACGCGCCAGCCAGGGTCACTCGCTTGATGTGGACCTGGCGTTAATTACAACTGAGCCACCTGTTTATTTATTTCATGGAACAGTTGAAAAATTTATTGCAGCTATCAGGGAAACCGGTCTTCAAAAAATGAATCGTCAATATGTTCATTTAAGCAAGGATAAATTAACGGCCGAAAAAGTAGGAAGCAGGCGAGGCAAGCCGCTGATTTTGACAATAGCTGCCGGCGAAATGTTCTCAGATGGCCATTCATTTTTTCTTTCTGAAAATGGCGTATGGCTGTGTGACGTGGTGCCGGTAAAGTACATTAAATTTTAACAGATGAGCAGATCGATCGTAATAGGAGATATCCATGGCGCTTTAAGGGCTTTGGTTGATGTATTTCAAAAAGTTGAGCTCAAGGCGGATGACCGCCTGATTTTTTTAGGCGATTATGTAGATGGCTGGTCGGAGTCGGCAGCTATTATTGATTACCTGATGGAAATGGAGAATAAATATGAGTGCATTTTCATAAAGGGCAACCATGATGCCTGGTGCGAGGCCTGGCTAAATGGCGAGCAACCAGACAGGACCTGGGTTCAGCATGGGGGAAGATCAACGATAGAAAGCTATGAAGGGTTGTCTGCCACAGCTAAAAAAATACACAGTGATTTTTTTCACCGGATGAAAAATTACTATACGGATGAGCAAAACCGTTTATTTATCCACGCCGGTTTTGCTTCCATGCGCGGACCGGAAAATGAGCGTTACCAATCAAATTTTTCCTGGGACCGGACGTTGTGGGAAATGGCCCTTACCATGGACAAACGGATCACAAGGGAGTCAAAATTATACCCTAAACGACTATTGCTGTACAAAGAAATCTACATCGGCCATACGCCGACTACTAATTACGATGTTGACATTCCCATGCAGGCCTGCAATGTCTGGAACATAGATACGGGGGCTGGTTTTTTTGGTAAAATATCGGCCCTGGATACAGATACAAAAGGGTTTTGGCAAAGTGAGCACTGTTTTAAATTATACCCGGATGAAAGTGGAAGAAACTAAAATCAAACGCAAACCAACAATGAATAACCTCAACCTTATTTATCCCGAAAGATCCGGTATCAAATTTAAAACAATGGTATTTCCAGATGGGCAGCCGCACATTAAAATAGATGTTGAAAGTACCGATGGTTTAAACAGGGAAGAGCCCTTGAAAGTTATTTCAAGGATATCCAATTCAAATGACCTGGTGATGTTGTTACTTGTTAAGAATACATTGGACTATTTAGAATTCCAACAAATTGAACTGCAGGTAGCTTACCTGATGACGGCGCGTATGGATCGGGTAATGCTGGATGGCGAGCCTTTTTCTTTAAAAGTTATTGCAGCCATATTAAACCAGGCCAACTTTAAAAAAGTAATGATTTTTGATCCGCATTCGGAAGTTTCAACCGCATTGCTCGATAGGTCATATTCAATAACAAACCACCTTTTCGTGAAAGATTGCCTGGATGATTATTTTACAAAAAATGAAGCAGCCAGCTATTGCCTGGTATCCCCGGACGGCGGCGCACTTAAAAAAATTCACAAATTAGCGCAGCAATTAAACATAACAGGTGTGGTAGAATGCATGAAGGAACGAGACCTTAAAACCGGGCAGTTGACGAATTTCAAAGTATTTGGTGAGAACCTGCAGGGTAAGACCTGTTTTATCATTGACGATATTTGCGATGGCGGGGGAACTTTTATCGGTCTTGCGGTAGAATTAAAAAAATTAGGCGCCAAAAAGATCATCCTGGTTATTAGCCACGGTATTTTTAGCAGGGGCTTTGAACTGAAAAATGTGGATGAAATTTACACGACGAATTCTTACCAGGAATTGTCAGCTCCGCCGGCTCACCTTACTATTTTTTCGATATCCAGGTATCTGAATTGAATCCGGCAGTGTTCAAATCTACAGGCTATTAACCTTTTCCTTTCATTCCTTCCATTTCCTTTTGCATCCTGAACATTTCATCTCTTAGCCTGGCAGCTTCCATGAAATCCATATCCCTGGCCGCTTTTTCCATTTCCTTTTTTGTTTTAGCAATTGCTTTTTCTATTTGAGGAATGGTTTTATATACTGCCTGGTCTTCCGCAGCTGCTGTTACAATATCTTCGTCTGCAGCGATAGAATAAGGGTTTGATGGGTCGTAGCCTTTTACATCCAGTACCGATCCCTGGGCAAAAATCTGTTCCTTACTTTTGATAATTGTTGTAGGTGTAATGCCGTGCTCGATATTATAAGCTATCTGTTTATCCCGCCTGCGACTGGTTTCATCGATGGTCTTCTGCATGCTCTCTGTCATTTTATCTGCATAAAATATAACCAGTCCAGCCACATTACGGGCCGCCCTGCCTGCAGTCTGGGTAAGGCTGCGCTCATTGCGCAAAAAACCTTCTTTATCGGCATCCAGGATAGCGACCAGGGAAACTTCGGGCAGATCTAATCCCTCCCTTAACAGGTTTACACCTACCAGCACATCGATAATTCCTAAACGCAATTCCCGCAGGATTTCGATTCTTTCCAACGTGTGTACTTCGCTGTGGATGTACTTGCTTTTTATATTGATGCGATGGAGATATTTATCCATTTCCTCCGCCATGCGTTTGGTAAGCGTCGTTACCAATATGCGGTCACCCATGTTGATGCGCTTATCGATCTCATCCAGCAGGTCATCTACCTGGTTGATGGAAGGACGTATTTCAATGGGCGGATCCAACAATCCCGTTGGTCTCACTACCTGCTCTACCACTACGCCGCCGGTTTTCTCCAGCTCAAAATCTCCCGGGGTGGCGCTTACAAAAATGGTTTGGTTGATCATATTCTCAAACTCGTGGAAATTAAGCGGGCGGTTGTCCAAAGCGCTGGGCAAGCGAAAACCATAATCGACCAGGATCAACTTCCGGCTCCTGTCTCCGCCATACATGCCGCTCACTTGCGGAACGGTCTGGTGACTTTCATCGATGATGCAAATAAAATCCTGCGGAAAATAATCCAGCAGGCAGAAAGGCCTGGCGCCGGGTCTCCTGCGGTCGAAGAAACGGGAATAGTTTTCTATACCGTTGCAATAACCCAGTTCCCTGATCATTTCCAGGTCATAATTTACCCGCTCGCTTAACCGCTGTGCTTCAATGAACTTACCGCTGTTTTTAAAATATTCCACCTGCGCGGCAGTCTCATCCTGTATCTCGTAAATTACCTGCTGCATGATATCTTTCGGTGCCAGGTATAAATTGGCTGGGAAGATAGCAGCGTTGTCAACCAGGCCGATGCGTTTACTGGAAGAAAGTTCAAGCGTTTCGATGGTTTCAATTTCATCGCCGAAAAATGTGATCCGGTAACCAAAATCAACATACGGTAAATTAATATCCACCGTATCTCCGTTCACGCGAAAAGTGCCCCTGGTAAAATCGCCCTGGGAACGGCTGTACAAACTGTTTACAAGCGAGTGTAAAAATCCCTGCCGGGAAATGATCTGTCCCTTCTGGATCCTTACAATCCCGTTCTCAAACTCGGTCGGGTTACCCATACCATAGATACAACTGACACTCGCCACTACAATAATATCCCTGCGGCCGCTTAGCAATTGTGCGGTCGCCTGCAGGCGTAATTTATCCAGTTCCTCATTGATACTCAGGTCTTTTTCAATGTAAGTATTACTTACGGGCATGTAAGCCTCGGGTTGATAATAATCGTAATAACTCACAAAATAGCCGACCGCGTTATCCGGGAAAAACTGTTTGAATTCGCCGTACAACTGGGCGACCAGCGTTTTATTATGCGTGAGCACCAATGTGGGCCGCTGCACATTTTGAATAACATTGGCAATCGTGTAGGTTTTGCCGCTGCCTGTTACGCCGAGCAAGGTCTGGTATTGCTCGCCGTCCATAATTCCTTCGGTGAGTTTCCTGATTGCATCCGGCTGGTCACCCGCAGGTGAATATGATGATTTAAGATTAAAAGGCACTGGAAATGATTTTATGCAAATTAGTTCATCCTTGCACATTTTTTACTGCAAATTGCTGAATCTGCACATTAAAATAATGATCGGGCTGCCGGTATATTGGCGTTGGCATTTTTGCGGATAAACCAGGCAATGGTAAAGGAAGGTATGATGTCAGTAAATGGAATGATCTCTTCCAGGAAATTAAGTACGCCACCGATCATTCCCAGCCGGCCACCGAATAATTTGTTGAAGATCAATGCTGATATAGGTGCCCAGACCACGTCCGAAAAATCGCCCAACAAAGGAAATATATAACTGGCCATTCCGATAAGGTCGAGCAGGATACAAACAGCGATATTCGGAAGAAACAATTTTTCTGTTTTCATATTGAAGATCAGTTAATAAAGCTGATTAAGAATAACTATTGATTAACGCCCGGATGCCATAGCTTTCACTTTTAAGCCGGGCTGTGTGAAAACAATAAAAATAAAAAAAAGTTTGGAAGGGGGATAGAATTTACAGAATGCAGGTAGTTCGTAAAGACACTTGTAGACACGAACGACGGTTGAGTCCGGCTGTCGCGATTTTTTAAAGATTCGACTGCGACATGAAGAAATGATTACACCTGGCAGCGCCAGGTTTATCAGGAAATAGGTATATATGAAAGTACAGACTAAATAAAAGAGCGATTAATTGTAGCGTATCCAGGCAAAATGGCTTTCTGAAATTAATTACCTAATTTGGAGTATCACAACCAGCAAATATGACCGCACAGCCAAAACGTTTTTTAGCTCTGGATGTCTTCCGGGGCATGACCATTTGTTTTATGATCATCGTTAATACGCCGGGAAACGGCGCAACCACTTTTTCTCCTTTACTACATGCGCATTGGAATGGTTTTACACCCACCGACCTGGTGTTCCCGTCTTTTCTTTTTGCTGTCGGAAACGCGATGAGTTTTGTGATGCTCAAATGGAACAATATGAAACAGAGCGAGGTCTTGTGGAAGATCTTCAGGCGCACGTTCATGATATTTTTGCTGGGCTATTTAATGTACTGGTTCCCATTTGTAAAAATGGATGCGCACAACCACATCGTCGGTTTTCCTTTCAGCGAAACCAGGGTATTCGGCGTATTGCAAAGGATCGGGCTTTGTTATGGCATCGCTTCCTTAATGTTATATTTCTTAAAGCCAAAGGCAACACTCATCATTAGTGTGGGTTTTCTCTTCCTTTATTGGTTATTATTATATGTATGGGGTGATCCGGCTGCGCCTTTAAGCCTCGAAGGAAATGCGGTCTTACGTATCGACCGCTGGTTATTGGGGGATAAACATCTCTACCATGGCGAAGGCGTTGCCTTTGATCCGGAAGGCTTATTGAGCACCCTACCGGCCATCGGTAATGTGGTCGGCGGTTATTTGGTCGGCAGGCTCATACAACAGAAAGGCAATACTTACGAAGGGTTGAGTGCTTTATTATTGGCTGGCGTGGTACTCATATTCCTGGGTTATTCCTGGGATTTTAGCTTCCCGATCAACAAAAAATTATGGACCAGTTCCTTTGTTTTATACACTGTCGGGCTCGATTGCGTGATATTATCTGCGATTTTATACGTCACCCAGTTCCTGAATAAAACAAGTTGGACCTACTTTTTCGAAGTGCCTGGCCGCAACCCTTTACCTATTTACCTGTTATCAGAACTCGTGGTGACACTTCTTTATTTTTTTAAAACAGATCCTAAAACATCCGTATTCCAATGGCTCTGGCTAAATATCTTTAGCCATGCTGGTCCGTATACCGGCTCTTTTATTTTTGCTATTTTATACATGCTTAGTTGTTGGTTAGTGGGTTATATATTAGATAAAAGAAAAATCTATATCCGGGTGTAAAAAACTTATTATAGTGAAAGCAGTTAGGAAAACGAATTGTTCAAAAGACATTGTATCAAACCTACCTGTTGTTTAACAACTTGTCTTAGTTATGTCCGAAGTATGCACACTGCACCATCTATCAACCAGCATCCGGTATCCGGTATCATACTATCAGCATATCTCCCGCTCTTCATTAACCAAATATCACATTATTAACCTTGCGGTACGGCTGAATTAGCGTACTTTTGCACATCAAAAAACAGCCTGTAGTGTTTAGGGTAGTAGCTTTCAACCATTTTGGAAGCTAAACGCTGATACTGAAGGCAAAAAGTATTTAAATAATGAATATAAGAAACATCGCCATCATTGCTCACGTTGATCATGGCAAAACTACGTTGGTGGACAAGATCTTACATAGCACCAATATCTTTCGCGATAACCAGGAAACCGGTGAACTCATCATGGATAACAACGACCTCGAAAGAGAACGGGGTATTACCATTTTCAGTAAGAACGTATCTGTAAATTACAAAGGCTACAAAATTAATGTGATCGATACACCGGGCCATAGTGACTTTGGCGGTGAAGTGGAAAGGGTATTGAAAATGGCAGATGGTGTTTTGTTACTCGTGGATGCATTTGAAGGTCCGATGCCACAAACACGTTTCGTGTTGCAAAAAGCGTTGCATTTGGGTTTGCACCCGATCGTGGTGATCAATAAGGTGGATAAGCCAAACTGCCGTCCGGATGAAGTGCATGACGCTGTTTTCGAATTATTCTTTAACCTGGACGCCACTGAAGAGCAATTAAATTTTCCTACTATTTACGGCAGTAGCAAAAATGGCTGGATGAATACTTCTTTAACAGAAACAGATAATATTTTTCCTTTGCTGGATGCGATATTGGAGCATGTGCCTGAGCCGAAAGTGAACGAAGGAACTACGCAGATGCAGATCACCTCACTGGATTATTCTTCTTTTTTAGGCAGGATCGCGGTAGGCAAAGTTGCACGCGGTACGATCAGGGAAGGACAGCAGATTGCGCTGGTACAGGCAGACGGTGCCATTAAGAAAATGAAAGTAAAAGAATTGTACACTTTTGAAGCGCTTGGTAAAAAGAAAGCTACAGAAGTTAGTGCAGGAGATATTTGCGCGATAGTTGGCCTGGATGAATTTAATATCGGCGACACTATTTGCGATGTAGATTTTCCGGAAGCCTTGCCGGTGATCAGTGTGGATGAGCCAACCATGAGTATGATGTTTGGTATTAACAACTCACCTTTCTTTGGACGGGATGGAAAATTTGTAACATCCAGGCATTTGAAGGACAGGCTGATGAAAGAAACAGAAAAAAACCTGGCGCTGCGCGTAGAAGATACCGACAGTGCAGATAGATTCCTGGTTTTCGGCAGGGGTATTTTGCACCTTGGTATATTGATCGAAACAATGAGGAGAGAAGGCTTTGAATTGACAATAGGTAACCCACAGGTATTGGTTAAAGAAATTGATGGCAAAAAGTGCGAGCCATATGAAAACCTGGTAGTGGATGTTCCGGCAGAATTTAGCGGTAAAGTAATCGACCTGGTTACACAACGGAAAGGCGAAATGCTGATCATGGAGAGTAAAGGCGAAATGCAACATTTGGAATTCGATATTCCTTCAAGAGGTTTGATCGGTTTGCGTAGCACCATGTTAACAGGCACGGCGGGTGAGGCTGTAATGGCTCACCGGTTTACAGATTACCGGCCTTGGAAGGGATCGATCCCCGGAAGAAGCAATGGTGTTTTATTATCCAAGAACCAGGAAAGAACGACCGGCTATTCAATTGATAAATTACAGGACAGGGGAAGGTTTTTCGTTGATCCGGGTGATGAAGTTTATACAGGCCAGATCATCGCCGAGCATATCAAGCCGGGTGATTTGAATGTGAATGCAACGGAGCCAAAAAAATTGACCAATCACCGCGCCAGCGGTAGTGATGATGCGAGTCGTGCTGCACCTAAGATCTCAATGACATTGGAAGAGTGCATGGAATATATCCAGCAGGATGAGTGTATTGAAGTAACCCCAAAATCGATACGCATGCGCAAGGTTATTTTGAACGAAGATGAGCGCAAAAGAGTTTCCAAATCAATGGGACAGGAAGCGTAAAAAAATAAATATATAAATTGGATCCCCCGTTGTTTAACGGGGGATTTTTTAATGGGTACCTGGTGAGCGTAAAAAGTATTGCGCTTTATTCCTCGTGAAAGATCAATGTGTCTTTAATCTTCCGTGGATCACTTTTTTTAACAACGCCAGGATGAGTAAGATCCCGAGCAAATGAATATTATGTATAAACCAGCGACCAGTGACTGCTATTTCTTCAGCAATTACCTGGTACCAACCTGTTGTATCCTGGTTTGGAAAAGCTGACCGGGTAATTAAAATAATAAATGTGCATACAGTGAGGATCAGCAAGAAATAAAGACAGAATTTTTTGATGACAAATTTCCGCTTGTCTTCCATCATAATTTTTTTCAAAATAATAGCATTGAATCCGGGATTGGTAATTTCCAGCATACTGCTCTTCATCAGGCCCTTCATTTCATTGTCATTTTCAGCATTTTTCATAGTATATTTTTCTTTTCAGTCTTTAAAATTTCAGCAATGGCTGCGTACATTTTTTTCTTGCCCTATGCAATTTCATTTTGATATTTTCTGCAGGTAGCAAGGTCATATCGGCAATTTCCGCTATCGTATTTTCATTCAGGTAATATAAAGTTAGCAACAACCTGTCATCCATATTTAATTGCTCCATGGCCTGGTCGATGTATTTCTTTTGATCCAGGTTTTTTAAATTCCTGCTGACAGATTCCGGATCCTCCATTAAAATGCCGGCGTCTTCTGCTTCATCTAAACCAAGCGTGCTTAATTTTTTTCTTTTTGTTTTGGATAAGGCCCGGGTTATTACAATTTTAAATAACCAGGTAGAAAATTTAGCATCACCCCTGAATTGCCGGAGGGACCTGTATGCCTTTAAAAAAGAATCCTGTACAACCTCTTCTGCATCTTCGTTATTGTTGACGATCCTGACTGCTATGGTAAAAGCCATATCCTTATACTTCTCTACAAAGTAAGAGAATCGGTTAAGGTCGCCATCAATGATCTGTTTAATATAAAAAAGCTCCATTATGCAGCTTTTTTACTGTCGTTGCGTTTATAAAAATAATGAATGATCAGGCCGATACCGCCAAATAGAAAAGCCAATGAATGCATAATGATACTTTTGTTCCAACCTGTGTTAATTGCAATAATGTACCCGATCACGAAGCCGACTCCTATGCCTGTCAGTAACAGACCCCAAACCAGTGGCTCGTTCCAGGCTGACTGATTATTTTTTTTGTCAGCCATTGTTGGATCCATGCCTTTCCCGATCAGCGCCATCCGTTCGTTGTAGCGGTGTTCAAGATTAATTAGTCTTTCCTTGTAATGGGGCGGAAGGGTTAACCTGAGCACAAAAACCGAAAGCGCCATTCCTCCAAAAATAATAATGGAGATTATGAGCCACATAATATGTTCTGCTGTCATTTTGTTTTTTTATTTGTTAATAAAATTTATCCTGTTATTGATTAGACACCTTGCAAACTGGTTTGGTAACCTTAATAGTAAATTTTTTTTGGCAGCTTTCTATCAGAACATATGTTATCCAGTATTATCCTGTAATTTATCTTTAAATTAAGCCGACCGATTGCCAAATAAATTTTAGATATTCGTATCTATGGAACACCTGGTTCATCTAAGCAAGGACAAAAAGCTCAAAAGGATAATTGAATTGCAACAGCCTTATACCTTATTAAAAAAAGACAATGTCTACCTGCATTTGTGCGGCTCCATCATGAGCCAGCAATTAAGCACAAAAGTAGCCGCCGTTATTTATGAGAGATTTTTAAATTTGTATGAAGGTAAGCTCCCAAAGCCACAACAGGTGGTGGATACGCCGATCGAAACTTTGCGAAGTATCGGGCTTAGCTACGCCAAAGTAAATTATGTACACAATGTTTGCCGCTTCTTTATAGAAGAAAAACTTACCGATGCAAAGTTGGAGAAGATGGAAAATGAAGAAGTGATCAAATACCTGACACAGATAAAAGGTGTAGGGCAATGGACGGTTGAAATGATCCTGATGTTTACCCTTGGCCGCGAGGATATCATCGCGTTGGATGACCTGGGTATTCAGAATGGCATAAAGAAATTATACAAACTCGATGGACTCGATAAAAAAGCATTGAAAGAAAAAATGCAAAAGATCTCTAAAAAGTGGAGCCCTTACCGCACGTATGCATGCAGGTATCTTTGGGGCTGGAAGGATGACACGCCCAAAATATAAACCTTAAAGATCTACTTTTAAGCAGGCATAAAATTTATAAAGCTGGCTATCTCTTCCAGGTATTTTTTATCTGTCTCATCAAAAAGATCCAGCGATTCGCTGTCTATATCCATTACGCCGATCACTGCATTATCACGAAGGATGGGTACTACGATCTCTGATCTTGACAGGCTGCTGCAGGCAATATGTCCGGGGAATTTTTCTACATCGCCGACAATTAAAGTCGCTGCCTGTAGCCAGGACGCTCCACAAACGCCGCGCCCTTTACGGATACGGGTACAAGCCACCGGGCCCTGGAAAGGCCCCAATACCAATTCGTTATTTTTAACCAGGTAAAAGCCAACCCACAGCCAGTCAAACTGTTCTTTTAATGCGGCAGCAATATTAGCCAGGTTAGCGATAAGGTCTGTTTCTCCATCAATTAAAGCCGCAATTTGGGGGATGAGCGATTCGTATATCTCTACTTTATTGCCTTGTATTATGGTTAATTCTTCTGCCATGGCGGAATGTTATCAGGGATTTTATCTTGTGGTTTAAAATCAACTCAATAGTGGAAAGCAACATTCACACATCCTGCTTTCCAGTGTATTCTTAAAAAATTGTCTTAAAAAAATCTTTCATATCGTTCCAGGATGCCTTGTCGGCGGTTTCATTGTATTCGATGGGCATATTAAACTTTTTACCAGTTGCCGTTGCATCGGGATTAGTGAAAGCATGGGTAGCACCTTCATACACATTAAAAGTATAGGTAGCTTTTACCGAATCAAGGTTATTTTTGAAAGCGGTGATATCTGCTTCGCTAATAAATTTATCAGCACCACCATGACACACTAAGATTTTTGCCTTCGTACTTCCGGGCGTTGCCGGAGCTGTTGCGAGGCCCCCATGAAAACTCACCACACCTTTAAGGTCCATACCCAGCTTCGCGGCATTTAACACCATTGATCCACCGAAGCAATAACCGATCGCTGCCATCTTACCGGCATCCGCCTGCGGGTATTCCTTTAATTTTTTGGCTGCTGCCTCAAGCCTCGATTTTCCCAACTGGGGATCTTTATAAAAAGGAGTAGCATAAGTTTGTGCTTCGGTAGGATTCGCTGCAATTTTTCCGTCGCCATAAAAATCCGCGGCAATTGCAATATATCCCAGTTCGGCTAACATTCTTGCCCGCATGCGCGTGTACTCATTATTTCCCCACCATTCAGGCACAATAACAATTGCGGGCCTTTTGCCTTGTTGTTTTTCATTGTACGCCACATAACCTTTAAAAGTGCTGCCGCCATCGGTATAGGTTACTTCTTCTCCTTTTATTGACGCGGTATTTTGCGCATCAAGGGAAAATACTGATACGATGCATAGCAGCGAAAGAATTGATCTGAAATATTTTTTCATAAATAAATTTGTATTTGAAATTGTTAAACAGGTTGGTTATTGTTTTGTTTAGATGTCGCATAACTTATGCAACTTCCGTGCTACATAAAATGGCACATAAGCACATTATCAAATCAGTCAATTAATTTCTGACCAATTTCAATTCATTGATGATATTGGTGGCGCCGCCCAGTTTGTCAATACACCACAAAACATAGCGCACATCTACGCAGATGGTCCTGTTTAGGTCCTTGTCAAATGCGATCTTATGGCTCAGGGCTTCATAATTTCCGTCAAAAGCCAGTCCTATTAAATTGCCACTGGCATCTATTACCGGGCTGCCGCTATTTCCTCCGGTGATATCATTGGTAGTAATAAAATTTACTACCAGGTCGTTCCGCCCTTTGTCGATATACTGGCCAAAATCTTTTTTCCTGAGTAGTTCAATTTGCTTTCCAGGCAGGTCAAATTCGTAATCACCCGCTATATACTTTTCCAGGATACCTTTTCCGGTGGTAACATAATCGTACTGTACGGCGTCACGCGGGCTATAGCTTTTGACATTGCCATAACTCACCCTCATACTAAAATTGGCATCCGGGTACATCTTTTTTGCAGCTACCGGGTCCATTTGCATGATACCCTTCAGGTAGCTTTTTCCTAACTCCGCATTTTTATTTGTAAATGTGGTATATAAAGAGGCATAATTAGAATTGTAATTTTTAAGGAAAGCGGAAGCATAAACAAATGCAGGATCCGCCTGCAATGCATTTACGTCCGGGCTTACAACAAATGCCGACCATTTAGCTTCATCCAATAGCATTGAATGGGAAAATACATCTTTTGCCCATTTCTTAAAAGTTGTTTCATCGGTTAAATCGCCATAGTTTGTTTGTAAACCTTCATAAAATCCGGCAGGGTGCTGGGCCTTATCTACGTCCTTGTAAAATCTCATGGCGGTGACGGCTAATATTTTTTCATCGCTTACCAGGTCCTCGCTCTCTAAAAATGTTTTTCGTGCTGCCACTGCAGCATCAACAGTTTTTTTAATTTCGGTTGATGAAATGCCAGCCCTGGCTAAATTTACTTCTACCGGTAAGAGGGAAGCTGCAAATGCTGCCAGTGGTGAACCTAATATTCCTTCTGATAAATAAGTCCGTTGCTTGCTATAGGGAGTCCAGGCTTCATAGTTTTTTGCATAATCAGCCATGATATTTTCATACTCCGGTTTACCTTTTGCCCACTTTAAAAACGCAATTTCATATTTTTGTTTCTGTTCGTAAGTACCAAACTTCTTTAACTGCTTTGTTTCGCCATCAAAAAACTTCCAGTAATTAGCGATACCAGCATAATTACTCGCCAGCTTTAATTTAACTGCAGGATCTTTAATCATTTCCGCGAACATCAATTTCAACCGCGCATCCCGTAATTGAACGAGAGATGGATTTTCAATATCAGTCTTGAGCTTAATGCCATAGCTTGTTTCGTAACGGTTGGTGCCACCTGGATAACCATAGATCATCGCATAATCGCCATTTTTGAGCCCTTTGATGCTGACGGGTAAAAAATGCTTTGGCTTCAGAGGAATATTTTCAGTGCTATAGTCAGCAGGTCTGCCATCTTTTGTTGCATACACCCTGAATATGGAAAAATCACCGGTATGCCTGGGCCACTCCCAGTTATCGGTGTCGCCACCAAATTTTCCTACACTTTCCGGAGGGGCACCAACGAGGCGAATATCCCTGTATGTTTTATAGATATACATTATATATTGGTTTCCTTTGAACATGCTGTAGATCCTGCCAGCTGCACCATTTTCTTTATCGGCAACCTTATCTGTAATCGCTTTAAAAACCTCCTGGGTTTTTTTCGTACGCTCTGCCCAATCCAGGCCTTTCAATCCATCTTCTACCTCTTTCGTCACGTCCACGATCTTATCGAGAAACTGAACAGTAAGGCCGCTTTTTATTTCCTGCCCCTTATTGTACGCGTAAAACCCATTTTTTAAGTAGTTGTTTTCTACGGTGCTGGCGCCTGCGATTGCGGCATAACCGCAGTGGTGATTGGTAAATATTAACCCCTGGTCACTCACAATTTCGCCGGTACATCCGCCGCCAAAGATCAGGATGGCGTCTTTCAGCGATGACTTATTGATAGAATAAAGTTGTTCCTTTGTTAACTTCAACCCCTTTTTAACCATGTCCGCATAAACCTGTTCGCCAAGTAGCATTGGGAGCCACATACCTTCATCCGCACTGGCCTTCAACAGGGACGTCACTAGTATAAGCGAGATAAAAAATTTCTTCATATTAATTTTTTTTAGGGCGCAAACCTACATTAAATTGATGAGAGTATTGTTTCTGTTGCTGTTAAAAACGGTGGCTGTGCCCGGATAAGAACTGATCTTTTCAGCTTCGTGACTCCAATCGTCGCCCTGATCAGTGTAAAAGTTATGCCAGAGATGTAACGCCCTGCCATTATGTTAAAAGCGGGCATGTATTTGATTTTTGCTTCCTTTGCAGGCAGGATAGTGGGCTATAGTTTGTATCTTACCAACTACTTGTCACTACAATAATTTGACAGTATGCTGGCAAAAGCTTATAATAATATTCAGTACATTTGTCATTACCTATTTCCCAAGAGATTGCTCCTCCTTTCCAGAAGAAAACACAGGTGCTTTTTATAATTATTGCAATGAAAAACGACGGTAAACAGTAATTTTTTATAAACCCATATTCCATGCATGCCAATCTTTGAATTGAAACTCCCAAAAAGTATCGCAAGGGCACTTAACCTGCCGCTTAGTGATCCGAGACGGCAGCAAATAAAAGTGCTGAAAAAATTACTGCGTAAAGCCCGTTTTACACAATTTGGCCAACTGTATAAGTTCGATGAAATACTGATGAGCCGTCATCCTGGTAAAAAATTTCAACAATTAGTTCCCACTTTTGATTATAATAAATTATATGCTGAATGGTGGTACAAAGCTAAAAACGGGATACCTGACGTATGCTGGCCGGGTATTATACATTATTTTGCCCTGAGCAGCGGCACCAGCGATGCCTCCAGCAAATTCATTCCCATTACGAAAGATCTTATCCGCAGCAATACCATCACCAGTTTTAAACAGTTGTTAAGTCTTGCCAAATATGAGGACGTGCCCAGGAGCGCAATCGGTAAAGGCTGGATGATCTTAGGTGGCAGCACCCAATTACAAAAAGGCCCGACATATTTTGCCGGAGACCTAAGTGGTATTCAGCAAAAAAATATTCCCTTTTGGTTCCAGGGCCTTGGTTTGTATAAACCTGGAAAAAAAATTGCCAAAGAAAAGGACTGGGCAAAAAAGCTGGAAGAGATCGTCGACAATGCACCCAACTGGGATATCGGTTTTATTGTAGGTGTACCCGCCTGGCTGCAATTGTGCATGGAGAAAATAATCGACCGTTATAAATTGAATAATATTCACGACATCTGGCCAAACCTGGCCTTTTATGTGCATGGCGGCGTGGCAATGGAACCCTATAAAAAAGGGTTTGAAAAATTATTAGGGAAACCGGTTACCTATATTGAAACTTATCTTGCAAGCGAAGGTTTTTTAGCTTATCAAAACAGGCAGGACGCAATCGGGATGCATCTGGCCCTGAATAATAATATATTTTTTGAATTTGTTCCGTTTGATGACAACAACTTCGACATCGATGGCAATATGGTGGAAGAGCCTGAAACATTTATGATCCATGAGATCGAAGAGAATAAAGACTACGCTATCCTGATTAGTACCAATGCCGGCGCATGGAGATATGCGATTGGGGATACCGTACGCCTGGTAAATAAGGAAAGAAGCGAGATCATAATTACCGGGCGGACCAGGCATTTTTTAAGCCTGGTAGGCGAACACCTGAGCGTGGATAATATGAATAAAGCGAT
This sequence comes from Ferruginibacter sp., assembly GCA_039916545.1. GTDB lineage: Bacteria > Bacteroidota > Bacteroidia > Chitinophagales > Chitinophagaceae > Ferruginibacter. Next base: position 36,836 of record JBDSLD010000388.1, on the reverse strand, counting down.
TGAAATGGTAAGTGAGGAACTGAATATTTCCATACCCGAGTTTACAGTCGCAGGCGAACCTTACGGAATGTTCTTTGCGCACCATTGGTTCGTAGCAACTAATGACAACGTAAACAATGAAGACCTGCGTTTTAGAATAGATGAAAAATTAAAGGAACTGAATGATGATTACGAGGTAGAAAGAAAGCATGCCCTGAAAGATGTAATTGTGACCGTATTGTCAGAAAACACCTTTATGGAATTTATGCGGTCAAAGGGGAAAATAGGCGGCCAACACAAATTTCCAAGGGTATTAAAAGGCAAAATGCTGGAAGATTGGCAAAAATTCTTAAAGAAAGATGTTATTTACTCCTAAGTTCTATAGAAAACCTTGCTTTTTTCGATCGGTAAAAAGTCCCCAATTTATCAGCGTACAGGAGTTTAGTTTTTACCTCCAATCTCCATTATTCTGATAGGCCGTTCTTCCAATCTAATTGCTTGCAGACTTAACTGAAAAATTTGTTGTATTCAGATCGATCACTTTTGCCTGCTGCAGCGTTCCTTCTGCTTCATGCAATAAATGCTCTTTTATTTTAGGGTCATTCACCAGGGCTATATTGCAGGCCTTGTTAAAATCTGTGTGCATCCCATAACTTTCCAGTACGGGTGCCACGTCTTTAAATTCCGGGAAGATCAAAAACTTTTTTACAAAATAGTAGGTCTTATTCTCTATTACTTTGGTGTAGGCGGTATAAAAATTTTCCATGTGTTAATTTTAGGTAACGGTAATTACGATATTTTCCTGTTGGTAAGCTTAAAACATTATATAATTATCAAAATACTTCTTACAAAAATGATGTCAGCTTTAATTAAATCACAATAAATAATTAATATGGCAAAGAAAAAAAGCGGTCTTTTTAGGAGAAATTGGAAAAGCAGGGCATTCCGGGGGTAAATATCAACGAAGGATCATTAATCCGGATACAATATTACAGCAAAAAATATGCCCTTTAGTCTTGAATAAAAATAATGGAAATAGGTTGGTTAACATCGGATGTAAGGGTAAAAGCAGTCTGTTGATGCAAAGTGAAATTAGCAAAAAAAATTAAACGTGCAAAAATTTACCCGGAATTTTTTTACTGATTGAGGAAAATATTGCTTTGAAAGCAATGACAATAACACTTTTATAAACGAGAGAACAGTGTTATCAGTGTTTCCGCTGGTGTATGCCCTGTTCAGGAGCCTACTTTCACCCGGCAAAATATTTCAACCTGGCCAGTTGTGATTTATTCATCGCCTCTTTTAAAAATAAGCTTAGGTTGTTGGTCGGGAAACGTACATGGCTGCCTGTTTAAGGGTGCCATCCATTCTATATCGCATCAGATAAAGAGGTAAAAGTAAAATCCCTGATCTTCATCGGCGGAACAAGGTAACTGCGGAAAGACTCCACACTTATACTTCTTTCCGGTATTCCCAGTGCTTCTACATTATTCAACATAATAACCGGGCTCTCATTAAAGCGGAAATTCTTGATCGGGAACTTGATTTGCCCGTTCTCGATATAAAATGTGCCGTCGCGGGTAAGACCGGTCAGCAGCAGGGTTTGCGGATCAACCATCCGGATGTACCATAAGCGGGAGACCAAAATACCTTTTTCCGTGCTTTTGATCAGCTCATCCAGCGAAGCTGTACCACCTTCCATAATTATGTTGCCCGGAAAAGGAACAGGTTTTACATTTTTCTTTTGTGCCCAGAACTGTGAATAGCTTAAATTCTTTACAACACCCTTTTCTATCCAGTTAATTCTTTCCAGGGGAAACCCTTCCCTGCTCCAGGTAGAAGATGGAAGGTCTGTGTTGAAAGGATCGGAGTAAATAGTTACTTTCTCATCCATCAATTGATCACCCAGGCGATTGCCACCGCCTGATTTGCTCATAAAACTTCTGCCCTCATCCGCCGTGCGCGCATCTAATCCGCGAAATAAATTTTCCAGCATGTAAGTGGCCGCCACCGGCTCCAGTATCACCGTGTATTTTCCCGGTTCAATCGCTTTGGCATCAACGGACCCGATCGCTTTTGCACAGGCGATCTTTGTCACCGGGTAGGTATCTAATTTGCCAATATCATTGAATCCTCTCGCTGCATAGCCGGAGCCTGTTCCTGCATCATTGCGGGTGGTAATAGAAAATGTAACATCCGTATCCTTGTTGTAAGCGAACAAACCTTTCGAATTCATGACCGCACTAAAAGAGGTCGTATTTTCCAGGAAGCCTGCTGCCTGCAACTTTGCTTCTTCCGCCACCTTAATACTTTTAGCCACAGCTTCTGCCCTGGTATCAGGCGTGCCGGCTGCGGTTGCCGGGTTGTAGGTTATCGATTCTTTATAAACCTGTGGGCCAAGCAAGGGCATATACTCCGGATTTTCCGGCGCAAGCTGTGCGGTTTCTTCAGACCTTTTTACTACTTTTTGCAGGGAAGCGTCATCAAATTCATTGATGGTAGCAGTGCCGGTTTTTTTACCAAAAGTTGAACTCACGGCGAGTATCAACGTGCTCACATCGCCGGATGTGGAAATAGCGTTACGCGCATACCTGATATTACCACCTTCAGAGCCACTGAAGGACGCTTCACACTCATCTGCTTTGGAAAAAGCAATTACTTTTTTAAGCAATGCCTGTGCTTCTTCTTTACTAAATATGCCCATAATGATTTTATATTGTACACGAATTCATCAATGCAATTCGTGTAATGATTTTGTAATTGTTAAATTTTCCTGGCAGTGTTTATTACGTTTACTCCATTGAAGCGGGTGGTCGGACAGCCATGCGAAACCGCATTGGATTGTGATGGCTGGCCTTTGCCATCGTTGAAGGCGCCGCCTAGACGGTAATCGCTTTTGTCAGCGATGGCAGCACAGGAATTCCAGAATTCCTGGGTGTTTGCCTGGTATGACACATCTTTGAGCATGCCGATAATCTTCCCGTTTTTGATCTCGTAAAATGTTTGTCCGCCAAACTGGAAATTATAGCGCTGCTGATCAATAGAAAAAGAACCGTCGCCAATGATATAAATCCCTTTCTCTATATTTTTGACCATGTCATCCACGCTTAACGGGTTTTTACCCGGCTGTAAAGACACATTTGGCATGCGTTGGAACTGCACATCGCTCCAGCTTTGCGCGTAACAACATCCCTGCGATTCATTGAGTCCGAGTATTGTTGCCTGGTCGCGGGTGGCCTGGAAGTTAACGAGTACTCCATCTTTAATAATATCCCACTGCTTTGTTCCCACACCTTCATCATCGTACCCTACAGCGCCCAATGACCCCGGTTGTAATTTATCGGCTACGATATTTACGATCTCGCTGCCGAATTTAAAATTTTTCGATTGCAATTTTTCAAGCGAGAGAAAACTGGTACCTGCATAGTTGGCCTCGTAACCAAGCACCCTATCCAGCTCTGTAGGATGCGCAACAGATTCATGTATCGTGAGCCATAAATGAGACGGATCGAGCAGCAGGTCGTATTTGCCAGGTTCAACCGTTTTGGCCGAAATCTTTTGTATCACATCATCAGTGGCGGCTTTCACATCTTCCAGTATATCATAGCGGTCCTTGTAACGGGTGACAATACCAGGAACCTTACTGCCGGGCAAAGGTGTCAGGTATTCATAACCCATACCCACCGGCGCACTTAGTGACTTGCGAGTTTGAAACTTACCCGATGCTTTGTCAATCTTGGTAACGGTAAAAGTGGGGAAAAGGCGGTGTATATCCTGGTCGATATAAGATCCGTCGGTAGAGGCAAAATATTTTTGTTCGTTTACAGCGAGGATCGCTGCATTAATAAAATTGGCGCCACCTTGTATGGCGATGTCGTTTACAGACAACAACAAGTCTACTTTATCTTTTACCGGAACCTCAAAGGCACTTTTTTCTATGGGGGTTTTCCAGCTTACTTCTCCGTATCCTTTTTGCGGGACCAGTTGAACTGTATTGGCTTTGATCTTAGCATTGGCCTTCGCCACCGCAACGGCCCGTTCGGCGGTTTGGGCAATATCTTCTTTTGTTACTTTGTAGGAAGCAGCAAAACCCCAGCAGCCATTGGCAATTACCCGTATGCCAACGCCAAAAGATTCCGTATTGGCGATATTTTGCACATGTTTGTCACGGGTTATCACAAACTGGTTCAGGTACCTGCCGATCCTAACGTCCGCGTAGGTAGCACCTTTAGATTTTGCCGCATTCAAAGCAACATCAGCCAATTGTTTTTTCTGCTTTACATCAATACCATCGTTGAGTGCAGCAGATGGGTCGATGATGTTACCGGCGAGCATTGACTTTGGGATTACCAATGCCCCGATTCCCATAGCAGATAATTGAATAAAATTTTTTCTTTTCAAAATGTTTTTTCTTTACTAATGAAAAATATTAAACCACTGCCGTCAATGATTTTTTGCCACGAATGAAGATGAATAAATCTATGTCAAATTTTCGCGCCTGTTTTTTAATAAGTTTTACAAAGCTGATAATTTCTTTTCTATCCATAAAAAAATGCAGCTTATAATAAATATAAGTAAAAAATATATAGCTGGCAGCTGAACGGGCACATATTTCTGTGTCACAACCCCTTTATTTAAAACATTATTTTTATCGTTAATATATTGTTGGGTCTGTTTTGTCTTTTCAATAGCCGAAATATTTTTCCAGTCATTTGTACCGTACACATACCAGTTTATCGACTGATCCGAAAAATTTAAGGCAGGCTGCCAACCCTGTTTTCCAGGCCAATAAGTGCCCTGCCATTGAAAAGGCAGATCGGGGTTTTGATGCAGGGATAAAAGATCTCCGGCTATAAACGTACCTGGCAATGGCATCCCTGGCGCTTCAAAAAGTAACTCAATTGGTTCATCTATTTTAGGCACTGCGCCGGTAATCAGTACTGTTTGTTCCGCGCCCGTTCTCCTGGCTGCTTTTTGCAAGAGGCAGGACCAGAATGAAGCGTAGTCATTATTATTCCCCCCCAGCATCCAGGTATATGTATTGGTTATGGAAGTAAATAATATTTTACCCATCCCTTCCATTTTGCTGCTCACTATCACATTTGTCATGGAATCAACTACCAATGGTTGCTCTCCGGGTTTGGAACGAATAAACGAATAACCATCACTTGACAATGGCACCGTAGGTTTATCTGCGTCTTGTATGTAAAGGGCCGCCGTTGACGGTTGTTTAGCGGAGGAAGAATATTGCGTAAACGGGGCAGCATAAAACGCAGTTGGTGCAGCGATGCTATCCGCCTTTACAATTAAACCCATCCCATTTTCCTGTACCTGCGCCTGGATGATGGCTTGTTCTGTTTTGGTAAGTGCAGCCAGTTCCGTAGCATCACTTATAATTATATCAAACCGGTCGAGCAAAGGGTTAGTGATCTTATCAAAAGAAAAAGAAGTGAAGTTACTAAAAGTTCTATCGAATTTATCTTTACTGATGCGGCTCCGGCTGGCTACTGCATAACTATTCTCAGCGAGCCAGTTCCGTAAAAATTTATTTTCAAAATCAGGAGAAGCTGCCAGTAGCAGGATCTTTAAAGTGTCAACAGGTATTACCTCAAACGGCACAGGCTCTTTTTCCAATGCGCCTTGCTTATCGGAAATCAGGAGTGAATAGACTGCTTTACCAATTTGTTTTGGGAAGGTATTTATTTCAAATGTTTTCGTTTGCTTAGCCGGAATGGTGACTGAATCGAGGGGTGTATGAAACCCTTCCAGTGCAATTTTTACAGGCCATGATCTTTTATTGGAAAATATTCCCTGCACTGAAAATTTTTCACCGCTTTTTAGTTTTTGATTCCAGTGTACCGAGGTAACACCGTCATCGATCGCTGATGAATGAAAAATAAGCGGTATATCATTTAATGACTTTAGCTCCTGTCGGGATAATCCATGACCAAAAATAATTAAAGCAGTTAATGAGGTATCGATCCAGGCAAGACTATCGACTTGGTACACCCGGACCTGTTCTTTATTTGTTTTGATAAAATTTTCCAGGCTGTCTTTGTTGTAACCTTCAGTCAATAAAACAGCTTTTTTATTTGGCGAATCCGTATTTTTTTTAGTGATCGAAATGGGTAATGCCAGGCAGGCCAAACTTGCAACAGCAAACAGGGAAGCGGTCAACCTTGCCGCCAGTCTCCGCCTGTTTTTACGTTTGATTTCCTTCCGGAAAATAAATGCCAGGAGCAGTAAGCACAAACCAATTACAATATAATTCCAATGGGCCATCAAGGGTTGAGCTTTTTTAAATTTTTAAAATACTCCTTTGACAAATTGATATTTGCCGGTTTTTTATTCGTGTAAGGCAATTTAACGGGCGCGCTAATCATTTTTTGCAGGGCAGTTTCCACAAGTGAAATATCATTAAGGCCGGCAAGTGATCTGTTTTGCAACGAGGCGATAATTCGCTTCAGGGCTTCGAGTGACGATAGATAAGTGGAAGGCGCAGCGATTGCTTTATCAGCCAGTTGTTGGCTGGCTTGCTGTAAAACGGGCAATGGGTCACTGTTGAAATTACCCCGATTTTTTAGTTGCTCTAACACACTTAACGCAGTTCTTATTAATCCATCCGGACCTGCATTGCTTTTAAAATTGGTCTGTTTAGATGGCCCGATGATCTTGCTGAGGTCTGCTGTTAAACGCTTTTCCGGTTTTAACGGCGTAGTGGTAAAATTTGTTTTGGCGACATATGCCCTTGATTTTTGCTGGAGGTCTTTCAGCAAGCGCAAGGCCTTATATTCATAGGGTAACGCCTCCGCGGGTACAAACGTGCGCAGTTTTAATTCTGCGTTCCACATTTCTGTCAGGGTCGCCTTTAATTGGTTCTTGGTTGCTATCTCAAAAAAATCCGCTACTTCTGCATTGTCGTGTTTATCTGTATAGGCATCCAATACTTTTTCGGCATTGCCAAAATCCTTCGGGTCGTCACCTAAAGCTGACAGGTGTTCATCTTCATTGGATTCAGCTTCTTCCCCTAAAAACTTTCCATAGCGGAGCCGCAGTAGCTTTTGATCGATGCCAAGGTTATTGCTCCTGTTCCTGAATGCTTCCTCGCTTATGTTGTCTTTATCTTTGATCAGTTGTTCTGTCTCGATGATGATCTGCCGCTCGCTCCTGAAATACTCGGGCTTCACGCTGATGCCATTCATCAAACCGTCCACGCTCATCAACTGCGCCGTATCGGTGATGGAAACAATATACACATCTGAGCGTTTTTCCTGGCGGTGGTTGTCAATTGCCTTTATATAAAAATAAAGTTCATCACCGGGCTTCATGCCCAAGGCGGCAAGGTCAACTGATTTTTTTAACTGGTACTGGGGTAGCTGAGCAGCAAAGGAATTGTCAAAATTTATTTGCTGTTGCTCAAACTTCACTGCTTCCCCGCTGCCACTGGAGATAGTGGCCGCAACAGACACCTCACTGATTCCATAATCATCCTTCACTACAACATTGAGCATGACTTTTTCAGGCTCTCCGTAATCGATCACCGTATTGGCTTTTGGAGTCTGCAAACTAATTACCGGCGCCTGGTCTTTCCACATTTCCATTTTATACAATTCAGAAACAATGGTATCCATTTTTACCTGGTAAAAGCCCGAAGCATTCATGGGCTTGCTGGCCGTCCAGGAAGTATGGTCATTATTTGGTTGAAGAGCAAGTACGTTCGCGTCATTCAAAATAAGCTGCACAGTTCTAACAGCTGATCTGGTTTTTATCCGCCAGCTGATAGTGGCGCCCTCTTCTGCCTCCAGGCTAAAGCTTTCCTGTGTCCGGACCGGTTTTCGTGTGTACGACGGCGGTTGAATCGTGACTGTAAAAGAGGAGATCGCGGGCAGCAGGATTTCATTTTTTATTTTTTGGGCCGGCACCAAAGAGGAAGCAATATCAGTTTCCTGGTGTAGTGGCACGCGCATCATCGACAAACCTGTACCAATGATGGCCGCAACCAGCAGGATCAGTAAGGAAGTACTTAATTTTTTATAAAAGATGCCCGGTTTATAGATGCTGCCCAGCACCTGTTCATTTTTGCGCGCCTGCAATTGTTGTAACAATGGAAGAGAAGGAACCGGTGCCAACAGCAACTCTGCGCTTTCCTCCAACTCAGGATATTTATTGTTTAAAAACCTGGCAACATCGTGTTCGTCGATTTTCCAGGAACGATCAAAAAAGAGAAAGAGAAAAAAAATAACCAGGCAAAGCGGAATACTCCAAAGCAAAGAATAACCGAAAAATTTATTCCCGCAAACCGAAAAAATATAACTGCATGCCAGGGAAATAAACAGGTAAGACAAACAGGTAACAGTCACCCAATTTTTTCTTAGCGAGCCGATCATATGTGGTGCAGTTTTCTCAGCCATAAACTACCTCCTTCCTGTTTCTTAATGCGATGATTCGTTCAATGAAAAAGGCAAGGAACACCAGGAGCCAAAAAATAAAAGAGATATCTGTCGTGATGAATTTTTCTTTGGTTGAATTTAACTCCTTTGGATTATTTGCCGGTAGTAATTGCTGTTCACTTATTATTCTTTTATCAGGCTCATTGGCCAATCCGGTTTTTTCACGCGGAAATAGTAATGTAAAAACAAGTTGAGGAAATTGGTCGCTCCAGGGAAGATCATTCCAGGAAGGATCAAAGCGGGTAAACAAATGGTAGGTATTGGTACCAGCCTTTTCAAGGCTCAAAATTGGGTTGCCAAAACCATCCTCCCAGATTATTTGCAAGGGGTCAGTCGCCTCCTCCAAAACAAATGATTTAGACAAAAATATTTTTTCCTCCTCACTACCCATGCCCGGTTTGGTGACGATCCAGGAACTAATTTTTTTTGCTTCGCCGCCTTCGTATCTAAAGATATTATTTGCTTTAAGTGACGCAGGCACAGGCATTTCGGATAGCCAAAATAGCCAGTCCTGCATAGCCGGTATCCCTTCAATTTTATTTACCAATAATACACTGATCCTATGCCTGCTGAATTGGCGTATTGTTTCTGCGGCAGCTTTTATATAAGCAGCATCGGTGAAATATTTGCTGGTAAAAATGGTAATATTCAACGCAGCAGTATCTACTTCAACCGGTTGATATTTTTGATAAGCAATCAATAACCTGCCATTGTTAGTGCTGACGGAAAGATCAGGGTTTGTATTTTTTTTAATGTCAATATCCGTAGGTAAATAGGTTGTCCCGGAAGGTTGGGTGTTGCCGAGAATAATGCGGATACTGTCCGCCGAAATAGTAAATGCTTTCGATATAAATGTTGCCGTCGAATCTGCGGGAGTGTAAGTATGCCAGTATAAATTTAATGACACCGCCTCCCGCTTGCCTTCCTGCCGGTTGAGGTAATTTGTGGTAAATAAATGAATGGGTAACTCCGCCGGCACCAGGCGGTCCAATTTTTTTAAGAGGAAGCGGTAAGACAAAGATCCATTAACAACAGGGTCGTTTTGATCTTTAGCAACATCCCGCAGGTTATCTTTTTTAAAGCCATCGTTGAAATAATGAAATTCATATCCAGCCTGCAATAAGGAATCGACAAAAGGTTTAAACCTGGCATAGGTGGAAGATAAATTTTCCTTTTCTATCAGCACCCATCCTTTTATCTTCGGATTTAAAAAGGGCCGGTCCCACCGGGGTTTAGACAACAGTGCAGCGAGTAACATGATCAGCAGGCAGCGCATCAGCAGTAACAATAATTCGGTAAGTTTTAAACTGGTTGCATAATTTTTTGAGCTTTCAGTCAAGAAGGCGATGCTGCCTACTTTTAATATTTTCCCTTGCCTGATGTTCCATAAATGAATGGCCAACGGAACAATGATTCCCGCAGCCGCCCACATCCATATCGGTTGTAAAAAGTGGAACAAGGTTATACTTTTAATTTGTTTCGCTGGTTCAAAAAATCTCTTAATAATTGATCCAAAGGTTGTTCCATGTTGATCATCCGGTAAAAAATATTCCTTTCCAATAATTGCATACGCAGGGCGGAGAGGTGTTCATTTAATTTTTGCTGGTACAGTTCCTTAAAATCCTGTTGTTCGATGCGGATCACTTCCCCTGTCTCCAGATCTTCCAGCGAAGAATAGCCGCTGTAGTCCATTTCAAGTTCATTTTTACCCATCAGGTGAAAGACAATGATCTCGTGCCTGAGTGAGACAAGTGCATCGAGCAACTGTATGAGCTCTCCGTTTTTTTCATGAAAATCAGTGATGAAGATCAGCAGCTCTCTTTTATTCGCGCCTGAAAAAATATCCTTGTACCGGATCGGCTCCGTAAAGCTTCCGCCGGGTTGAATATTTTCCAGTTGAAAATACAGGCGGGCCAGGTGTTGATGATCTTTTTTGGAAGGCAAAGAAAACAGGTGGTCATTTTGAAACACGTATAATCCTACAGAGTCGCCTTGCTGGTTGGCGAGATAAGCCAGTGATGCAGCAAGATAGCGTGCATATTCTATTTTTTTAACACCGGCATCCGCATGGTTCATGGAACCGCTGGCATCCACTAAAATCCTGACGGATACGCTTGTCTCTATCTCCGACTCACGAATATAATAGCGGTCGGACCGGGCATACATTTTCCAGTCGAGCCACCGCAGGTCATCACCCGGCTGGTAGCTTCTGTATTGACTAAACTCAAGCCCCGGCCCCTTAACCTTGCTTTTATTGATACCCGCCATAAAGCCGTCAATGGTAGTTTTAGCTGCCAGTTGCAGATTTTTGATGGATATTAATATTTTGGGATCGAGTAAGCGGCTCATGTTTTTTATTCATTTAAGGCTTCCAACACCCGAACAACGCCATAGATTTCAATGACAGAGAGATCAACTTTGTTAATTGATGATTTGCAAATAAGCTATTTATACGCTCTACCTGATGATCGTTTTCGGTCTTTCAATTGCTTTTATCAAGGCAGTTGTTACATCGTCGGAAATGATATTTTCCGCATCCGCCTTAAAGTTCATTAAAACCCGGTGCCTCAAAACCGGGTAGGCCATTGCATGAAGATCTTCCATCAGTACTGCATAACGCCCTTTAAATAACGCCCTGGCTTTCGCGGTCAATATTAAACTTTGCCCGGCGCGTGGACCGGCTCCCCAGCGAACCCATTCTTTTACATAAGCAACAGTGCTGGTTTCAGGCCTGGTTGCCCGGATAATACCGCTTACGTATTGAACAAGGTCTTCACTGATACTTACATCCCGTACCAGTTTTTGCAGCTCCAGGATCTCTTCCGCACCGATAACAGGTTCAATGGTAGTGCGCTTATTGCCGGTTGTACTGTTCAATACTTCTATTTCCTCTCTTTCTGTGGGATAACCGATTTTAATATACAATAAAAACCTGTCGAGCTGTGCTTCCGGTAAGGGATAAGTGCCTGCCTGTTCGATAGGATTTTGTGTTGCCAGGATAAAGAACGGCCGGTCCAGCGGATAAGTTTGCCCTCCATAAGTTACTTCAAACTCCTGCATGGCTTCCAGCAAAGCCGATTGCGTTTTCGGTGGTGTCCTGTTTATCTCATCGGCCAAAATGATATTGGCAAATAAGGGGCCTTTGTTAAATTTAAAAAACCGCTTCCCTGTTACATGGTCTTCTTCCAGTATTTCCGTGCCCACGATATCTGTTGGCATGAGATCGGGGGTAAATTGTATCCTGCGAAAAGAAAGGTCAAGCGCCTGTGACATGGTCTTAACCATCAGGGTTTTTGCGAGCCCGGGTACACCTTCCAGCAGGCAATGGCCCCCGGCAAGAAGTGCCACCAATATTTCATCCAATACAATATCCTGGCCGACAATGATTTTTTGGATCTCCTTTTTTAGTTGTGACAGCTTGCCAATTAAATGTTCAATTCCCGCTTGTGAATTATCCAAATTGCACTATTTATATTAAAAAAATATTACTATATTATGTAATGCAGGAAATTAGGAAAAAAAAGTGAATGGTAGGGTAATTGTATTAGTTTGCGGTTAAATAAGTTAGCAAATGGCCGTGAACCTGGGCTTAAAGCAAACAATTTCTTGAAGTGTGATTTAGCCTGTAACTCCTGGTTATTCAATAAATATTCAAGGTGAATAAAACGAAGTTTACATTTACGCGATTAAAATACCGTTCCGGCGATTGGGACACGGACCAGCGCATGCCTTCCAATATTTTAAATTCCCTGATCGAATACACAACTATTCCGGTTAGCCTGCAGGAAAAAACCATCGACTTAAGCAGCAATGAATTATTTGCGGCGCCATTTTGTTATTTAAGCGGCCATAAGCTGGTACAGTTTGATACGCATGAAGCGGCCAATTTTAAAAAATATGTTCGCAACGGCGGTTTTATATTCGTGGATGATTGCAACCATGATATCGACGGGCTTTTTGCGCGTTCCTTTGAATCGCAGATGCAACAGCTTTTTGGGGCCGCTGCTTTGAAAAAAATCCCAAACGGCCATGCGATATACCGCTCCTTTTTTAATTTCGAAAAAGGGCCACCCACCACGGGTTTTGAACTAAACGGATGGGGAGACGACCTTGTACACGATTACCTGAAAGCAATAGAGATCGATGGACGAATTGCGGTGTTGTATAGCAATAAAGATTATGGCTGCGAATGGGATTATGATTTTAGAAACAAGCGGTTTTTGGCCGAGGATAATACAAAGTTCGGAGTGAATATTATTGTGTATGCGATGAATTCTTAACTGATCTTTTGCGGTAAGAAAGTTTCTTCCTTTCATTCGATACCGCTACCTGCGTCGTTTTCTAGCCTGCAAATTGGTTTGCTCATATCTTTATTTCAACCGGTTTTATAGCTTCAACAGCAGATAAAAGCTCACTTAAAAATATCACGGGTACGTCTTTTAATTTTACCAGGCGGTCATCTGCATCATTTTCGGGTCGGTTAAACCAGCGTTGTGTGGCTTTTGTTTTATCTACAATGTACAGGCGGCCGGTGCTTTCCTCGCCGCCCCATCCGTAGCCAGCCCCCACACCCTCAATTTCTAACACCGCTTCCATCTTTTTCTCAAAATATAAAAGATTAAAAGAATCCAGGATGCCACCATCACCAGTTGGCCCCTTGTGCCATCCATACCTTTCCAGCGTGGTTCTGATGGAGCCTGCGGCCGTTTTTTTACCATTGAATTTATTGATGATCGATTTGGATAGATCAATGCTTTGAAGATCAGGCAGCCTTCTATCCAGTTGCGGAAATATCGGTTCGATCAACGAATTAAAAAAATGTTGTCTCCATTGTTGCAGCAATGATTCTTCCAGTTGTGTCGGATGGACTATACCTATAAAATTTCCTGTGGCAATGGTGACCTGTTCATTTTCCACATCTAACAGATCGGTGTCTTCGCTGCATAAAAATGCCTGGATCAAATTTTCATCGTTATCATAAATACCCCACAATATTTTCGTGGCATAAATAAACATCACCGGGTTTTGCAGGAAAAATTGTTGCCACTGTTCAACGGTCCACCTGCGTTGAATGATGAGGTAATACTCCAGCCTTGAAGATTGCGATTTTGTGATGTCCCTTACTTCTTTACCAATGGCTTTGAATTCGTCCTTAAGCGAGGCACTTACAGCAGCAGGAATTACTTTTAGCTTTTTATTGTCTTCATCAAAGAAAGCAATTTTGAAATTACTGTCGATAAAAGCCCTGTATTCGTCGCCACCCGCTGTAAAATTTTTAAAAAGACCATTGAAGCCGAAATCCGGTACCACCCTATCGCCTAATTCATGAATGGTGATGCCCAGTTCTTCCGCTGCAGTTTCCAGGGCGATCAATGCCGCCGCTCCTATATTTGCCTTTTTACTTTTGTATTTTCTGCTATACCATTCCACCCATCTTAATGCCTTGTCTCCACCCTGCAAGGCAAGCGCGCCTACTCCATATTCCGCCATTTTGTAGCGGTTCTCTTCTATCCAGTTGTTAGTCAGGGTACATATCTTATCTACTACCCCATCATTGCCCAATAAAGCCGCAAGCGCCACCAGGTACTTGTGTTCTGGCTTTGTATTTTTATCAATGAATAATTTTATAAGCGCGATCGCGAAAGGTGCCGCTTTATCCTTGTCAATTAAGGGCAAAATATACCTGGCCTCTATGTCAGCGCGCATCTCTTTTACCCTGCTCATCCTGTACAATAAGAAACGAGTGGTATCAATATCTACCCGGGCGCCATTCGTATAAAATAATGGTGGTAATAAAACCTCATCCAGCCATGGTTCAAGCGGCTTGCTTAATTTGCCGCGCTGCTTCGCTGCCAATACTATTTCATTGATAAAAGCATCCGAAGTTTCTCCAGGTAAAACGGATGCAACTGTCTGCAACAGGATATCCCTGGCAGTATCATTTATTTCGGTGTTAAGTGCTTTTTTTACGGCATCAATTGCCATTGGGCCGGAGAAATAGCTTAAAATAATTGCGGCCGTTTGCCTTGTTTCACTGTTTTTATGGCCCAACATAGTGATGGCTGTATTTTGCGCGCCGGGATCCTTTTCCGCGATGATCTTTGCAACCAATTCTCTTAAAGGCCTTGATTTATTTTTTGCCAGGCCCCAAACTGATGGCAAATATTCTTCCGGTGAAAAATGTTTTACCAGCAGGTCAATGATACTTTTATAATGGTCCATTCCCCCGCTACTATTCGCCTCCATGGCCTTTTGTATAAAAGGAAAAGCCTCCTTTTGAATTTGCCTGTAAAAAACATCCAGTGTTTCAAAAGAAACAAACATCTTCCGCTGAAACCATTCAGCAAGGAGTTTCCCTGCGCGCTCTTTTTCATCTATTAAAAGAAAATAAAAAGCGCAGGAGCTATAAGGCAGGAAAGTAGTCCTTTCCTCATCCGCAAATTGAAAATGATACCCGGTTTCCCATCCCTGCAATGGAGGATTTGCCTGCCGGAAGGCAAGGTATTTTTTGGATAAACCGGTAACCAGTGACCGGTAACCATCATTTGTTTCGAATAATCGGATGGCGGCGCCCAGTTTTGCCTGTAAAATTTCTTCGGCATCCTTATCTGTTTCAGCCATTCTAAGTACAATTTTTTCCAGGTACCAGCCATCTTTATATTCCGACAAATAATCGCTCACAATAGCGGCCGCCTGTAGAAAACTATAAAAAGCATAGTCTAATGCCCATGCAGGGTTTGACTCTTCCAGCAGATTAAAGTAGAAAAAGTTCCAGTGATTGTTCCAGCGACCATATAGATAAGTGGGGTAAATAAGTTGTTGGGACTGTTGTATATAATTAACTAAAAAATCTTTGAGCGGCGTGCCCGGTACCAACGTCAGATTTTCCTGGAATTTATGATTAAGCTTTTCAAGAAAGAAATTAAAAATTTCAATATCTGTCAACCCGACTTTTTTAAACTGACTTACCACAGATTGAAATGCGTTGATCGCCGGATGTTGCAATGTATAGGTATAAAGCCAGTCGAGGTAATGGTTTTGCATGAACCGGCCAATAAAAGGATCGTATACAATATCCAGCACCAACTGGTCTTCAGGCGACGGATTTTCAATATCCTGCAACAGGTTGAGCAGGGTGCCCCACAGATAAATGGTATCGTCTTGTTGAAACGATTGCAGTGTTTGACTTTTACCTGTTAGATAATCGGTGATGATGGCATAATTGACACTGTCCTTGAATTTTACGGCAGCCGGGTTAAATGCAGGCCATTCTTCCCGGGCGGTGATTAAAGCATTGTCTATTTCTTCTATTGTAAATGGCATGATGTGACTGTAATAGCCTTCTTGAATAAAATGATCTGACGGTCTCAGTCTGACCATTTTATTCAGGAAGGGGGTGTGTAAAAAGCGGATGTCTTTGCTTTTAATTTGATTCACCCGGCATTTCAAACTGGTCAGACTGAGACCGTCGGACAAGTTTGAAATGCCTCGCAGTGTATAGGTCGCCCGAACTATTTTTTTAATACCAGGTCTTCTTTTGCCGCCCACAATGCAATGTCTTGTTTGCTCAATGCCGCCGCCATCATATCCGGAAATTTATCCGGGCTGCAGGCAAAAACCGGGATACCAAGATTGGACAGGAACTGCGCATTGCCATGATCATAGGATGGCGCCCCATCATCATTTAATGCCAACAATACGATCATTTGTACGCCGGCGCTTGTTAATTCCACCGCACGTTTTCGCATTTCATCCGGGTTGCCCCCTTCGTACAGATCGGTAATCAACACCAACACGGTGTCCAGGGGACGGGTGATGACCTGGCGGCAATAAGTCAGCGCCAGGTTAATATCCGTACCACCGCCCAGTTGTACACCAAATAATAATTCTACCGGGTCGGAAAGTTCCTCTGTAAGATCAGCTACCGCCGTGTCAAAGACCACCATCCTGGTTTTGATAGCAGGGATACTTGCCATCACGGAACCAAAGATGCCGGAGTACACTACCGAGGTTCCCATTGAACCACTTTGATCCAGGCAAAGAACGACGTCTTTGAGTGAACTTCTTTTTCTGCCGTAACCGATTTTTATTTCGGGGATAATGGTTTTGTATTCGGGCTGGTAATGTTTAAGGTTCTTTAAAATAGTACTGTGCCAGTTGATCTCGTTGTGGCGGGGGCGCCGGTTCCTTGCACTTCGGTTAAGGCTGCCCGTTATTGCCTGCTGCATGGGCTGGGATAATTTTCGAAGCAATTCATCCACAACTTTCCTCACCACCTGCCGGGCGGTATCTTTGGTTTTATCAGGGATTACCCGGCTTAGCGACATTAAAGTAGCTACCAAATGAACATCGGCTTCCACGTTTTCCAGCATCTCTTTTTCAAATAATAGCTGGGTGAGATTCAGCCGTTTCAAGGCATCCTGTTGCATTACCTGCACCACTGTATTTGGAAAGAATGTCCTGATATCCCCCAGCCAGCGGCTCACATTGGGAGAAGAAGCACCCAGGCCACCGGAACGGTCGCTGTCGTATAATGCAGATAAAGTTTTATCCATTTGCAGGTCGAGGCCATCCAATTTAAAGCCCGTACCATCATTTTGTTCCCCGCCCAGGATAAGGCGCCATTTTTTTAAATGTTCTTCGTTCATAAAAATTATTTGATCGAGGGTAAGTTAACGCCACGTTTTATTTGTATCCCATCAACTGCATTACAACTGGAATGCCTTTTTTTGCTCTTTCCTGGTCCAGGTTTTCTCCTATCTTTTTAATGCTTTTGCTGCCGGCTCCTTCCTGTTTTACTTTTTCACCCAGCTTCCTTCTTTCAGGCGGACTGAAATTTGCAAATGTCCGCCTCAGCAAAGGCAGCACCTGTTTAAAAGTATCGGCTTCCAACTGTTTTATCCAATCGTTAACAACCGACCAAAGATCATTGTCAACCAATAATAAAGTCCCGCTGCCTTTTAAAAAACCTTCCAGCCAGGCCGCTGCATTTACAGGTGCCGTCGCATTCGACATCGCGTAATAAAAGGCTTTTATTAATTCTTCACCTGCCATCAGTTTATAATCTGATAATAAACGGGTGCTGTAACCGGCAATAACCGGCGCGGTATTCCGGTTGCCCGCAATAATACCCAGTGTCTTTTGCCATTGTTGAATATTGTTATTGTCCTGCAACACATTTACAGCATCATTCATTTGGTGGAACAGGTCCAGTAAAGTGGCGGCCGCTTCTTCAGTAATGGATGTGCAGGCAGATGGTAGGCTTACACATATTCTGGTGACCATTCCGCTGATGATACCGGCTACCAAAACAGCATCTGTTTTGCGTACATTACCGTAACGGCTCACGCTAACCAGCGGTGGGATCACTTCCATCAGCTGGATCACATCACCACTTGCTGCGGATAAATTATTGATCTGCCGGATCAGTATTTCAATGGCTTTCGGTAACTCTGAGGGAATGGTATTTTCCAAAAGACCGCAAACCAACTGTAAGGAACCGGCTTCTTTTGCGAGCTGTATCACGTATTTTGATGCGGCTTCTTCTGTTGTATTGCCCCAGTTGCCTTTTTCAATAATGTCGATAATAAATGCAGGATCCCATTGCAGGCGCCACTGTTCTTTAAAAGTTCCTTTGCCCCCGACATCACTTTTATATGCCCATTTTAATTCAAGTAATTGTAGCCGGTGTAAAAAGATGCTTCGCTCCAGGTCGTTGTCTTTTCTGAGGTCAAGCGTATAATCTTTAAAATCTGCTGCCGGAGGTAAGCGCAGCCGTTTTTGCTGGCGCTCTATATCTAACTGAAGCGGTGGCTTGGGAATTTCCAGCGGTACTTCGCCGATCTTATTGCTGACGATTAGTTTGTTCCTGATCAGGTCCAGCAGGATCGTTTCACCATTGCATAAAATACTTAGTGTTGCCTCGTTCAATTCTTCCAAACCAGCTTTTGACAAATGACGCAAGGAGGCGAGCGCTTCCGCCAACCTTACTCCTTCGATCACATGCGCAACCGAGGTATCCATTTGATTTTCGCGAAACAGGTTGGCTACTTTTGCCATCCACCTGGTGCCGTCATCTTTCGGATATTTCCAGATATGCTCATACCAGCCGGGAGAATTGATGCCTGCGCCATAACCGCTGTAATAACTCAGGCGATTATAGGTCCAGGGTATCCAGGTACATTCCACTTTTACTTTCGGCAAAGCCTTTAGCAGTTCATTGTCTTCTTTTTGTTTTGGCATATTCCTCAATGCGGGTGCATGCCAGGCGCCACAGATCACGGCAATGTTTTGAAACATTTCTTTTTCTGCCTGGCGGATCACCTTGCGCATCCAGGCTTCTCTTAATTGCTCCACGCGATCTTCCTTTTGCGGAATTGTGTCTCTCAAAGCCTGCATGGCTTCATTTACGGCTTCAAATACCGCCTCATTTTTAGTGCGGTGTTCAAACATATGTTCCCACCATTTTTCCGCATCCTCATAACCGGCCGCTTCGGCAAGATAGCTAATGGCATTACCACGTATTGCCGGCGCCTCTTCATTTTCTGTAACCGCATCGTTGCTTAGCTGGTAGTTATTTATTGGGTCGGTTTCACCTGGTTCATTTTTTTCTTCTGATGGGATTCCCCCATTTGCTTTTTCCTGTGCTGCCTTTTCCTTTTCGATGGCAAAATGATGCGCGATGGGCAGGTCCATAAACCTGACATGGATGTTGTTTTTTCTTGCATAGAGAATGGCCTGCCATTCCGGGGAAAATTCCGCGAAAGGATAAAAAACAGACTGCTGGATATCATCTGACTGGTAAGCCAGGATCGCGACAGGCGGCTTGAGTTCCGCATGCGTAACCCATTGCAAAATTGCATCTGCTTCGGGCGGGCCCTCGACGAGCACAATATCAGGCTTTAAATGCTCCAGGAATTCTTTCACATTTCTTGCCGAGCCCGGACCATGATGCCTTATACCTAAGATATGAGTTGACATTTTTTGATTTTAAAGGATTCAGCCGACCGGGCTCTGCATCCCCGATGGACGTTCCAGTGAGGTTTTCACTATATAAGTTACAATTATCTTATCCTGAAACCTGCTGCAGAAAAGAGCCTGGCTTGTCCTCTCACTCCATATCCCGGCATGCCCGGTAAATATCTTTCCAGTCCTCCCTTGGCTTCACCACTGTTTCCAGGTATTCTTTCCAAACGATTTTATCCTGCACGGGATCTTTTAATATTGCCCCGATGATGCCTGCCGCCAGGTCGGCAGCTTTTAACTGGCCGTCGCCAAAATAAGCTGCCATTGCCAGGCCGTTGTTAACCACGGAAATTGCCTCCGCCGTACTCAGGCTCCCGGTGGGCACTTTTAATTTTGTTTTACCATCCAGTGTAACACCGCTACGCAGTTCCCGGAAGATGGTCACGATCCGGCGTATCTCGCTTAGGGCAGGTGGTTCAGCCGGTAGTTCCATTATCTTTTCATAACTTTCCACGCGGCGTTTTACGATATCAATTTCTTCGTCCATTGAATCCGGCACCGGCAAAATAACGGTATTGAACCGGCGTTTCAGAGCGCTTGACAAATCGTTTACCCCTTTATCCCGGTTGTTGGCAGTAGCAATAATATTAAAGCCCCTAACCGCCTGCACCTCAGTATTTAATTCCGGAATGGGCAACGACTTTTCGGAAAGAATAGTGATGAGCGAATCCTGCACATCGGCACCTATCCTGGTCAACTCTTCTATGCGCACGATCTTTCCTTCTTTCATGCCACGTATCACCGGCGTTACAACAAGGGCGGATTCACTGGGCCCCTCGGCCAGTAGCTTTGCATAGTTCCAGCCATAACGGATAGATTCCTCACTCGTGCCCGCTGTACCCTGGATGATCATGGTACTGTCGCCGCTGATCGCTGCCGCCAAATGTTCGCTTACCCAACTTTTGGCAGTACCCGGTAGCCCGTATAAAAGTAGTGCCCGGTCGGTAGTGAGTGTGGCAACGGCTATTTCCATCAGCCTTTTATTACCGATGTATTTGGGGGATATTTCAAGCCCGTTTTTCAATTTACCTCCTACCAGGTAGGTTACCACCGACTGAGGTGACATTTTCCAATTGGCGGGACATTTTTCCTGGTCCTGTTTTTGCAGTTCCTCCAGTTCGGCGGCATACAGTTCTTCAGCATGGCTTCGTAAAACAGTTGACATATGGCTTAATTTATAAGTGCATTTGATTTGAAAGAAATGGCTATTGAAAGGCCTTGATTGTTTGAATTTTTAATGTTATCAATTTTGTAATGTACTCGCTTGTATTGCTCCAAACACTTTTATCATAGTCATTCGCCGGCTTGCATTTTTCGAGCTCACCTATTATTTGCACAGGTACGAGGTGAATGTATTTATTGTAAAAAGAACGGTTGTATTGATATGGGTTATCGGCGGTAAACCTGAAAATGTTCCTGGTCAATTCCACGCCCCATTCTTCTTTTCTTTCAATGGCATGATTTATAATACTGTTTTCATAACCCCCGAAAAACTTATTGCTATAAAACTCCTGTTGTTGCAAGGGCAACAGTGGAATGATATCGATATAAAATATTTTGCTGTATTGCATAAAAGCAACCGCCCAACGTTTGTCCTGGAAGCGGACGACGGAAATTACTATTGCCGCCAAAAATTTTTTAGTCGATTCCTGCTGCTGAAAATAATTGATGATGGTTTCGGGATTGGCAGTAAAAAGTGATTCCCAGGAATCCGGCGGTACGGATCTCATTAATTGCGAAACGATAAATTCTTCATCTGGAATTTCTTTTTGATTACTCAGTTTCTCAATGCCCGTTTTGTATATTTCCTCGTCAATTACGGCAGGTAGTTGTATTTGCAGGGATGTTTTGGTAGTCAGGCCAAACATTGCTTTTTCTTTTTTCAACGTTACCGTTTCCCGAAGTAGGTTCTTGTATTTTTGAACAACTGCGGAGGCAGGAATTAGCTTTAAAATATTCAATGCCTCGTCTTTTACTTTTTGAGCCTTTTCTGTTGCTACAGTTTCAAGCCAGGCGATATCGTCGTTGCCGGCATTTATTGACAATGCTTTTAAGAGGGCCGCTTTGCTGTTTGCGTTTTCCTGCGGCCAGGTTTGCTGCAACCATTCTCTTGCGGTACCGGGATCGGTTATGCGCAGTTGTTGCAAAACCTGTTTCCGCTGATCAGGCGTACCTGTTTGCCAAAGTTCATCAGCTGAAGTGCCGGATGAAAACGACCAATTGGCATTGAACTGTGCGAGCCATTCACCGCGCCTGCCACAGCATTTTTCGACCAGGCCTTGTAAAGCCTTTTGTTTTTCCGCTTTGTTCAATAAAACAGGTACCAGGCGCGGTGTTACCAGCTGGTTATTTTTTCCACAAAACTGTAACCATATTGTTAGCAATGACAGACTATCCTCGTTAAGGATATCATTCAAAATATTTGTAGCGGCCTGTCTGCAAACAGGAAATTCTTCAACAGGAGCCTCCGGTAAATCGATGCCTTCTTTATAAACAGGCAACGAGCCGCATTGCCGGTAATTGAAAACGATGGCGGAAGCCTGTAAGAATTTTTCTTCCTTGTCGATCGACTGGTTATTTGTAACAGCGGCCATTACTTCAGTAAAGTCTTCCGTAAACTCCCCGGCAACCACCTGTCTTTTATCTGTGCCCAACATGGCCGCCTGTATGATATTATTCCAAATTTCCATGGTCTTTTTTTACGAATGTGCTGCTGCGATAAAATAAATTGCAATATTTTACAGTTGCCTAAATAACAATATAATTTTCTCCTTCCCAGATACCCATCGGCTCATACAAATTTTCTTTTCCAAATACCACCATATCCAGCGCCTTGCCCCCGCTGACAGACAGTAAAGTATATAAATTCTGATAACCGCTTTTCAGTTGCACCAACCTGTTTTCGCGGTCTGCCAGCCACCATTGACTGTTGTATTGCACCGGTTTCAATTGCTGAATGATATAAGGGCGCTCCTGTGTAAAAGGCACGCGCACATTACTGTTGGTTGCTGATTCAGCTACCTTCAGCCAGCTGGAAAGGCCAGTGACCCTGGCCTGGTTGCCTGTGGAAAGCTGTCGTTTAATAATGGCACGCATTGGCTCGGCAGAAGGGAAAAAAACCAGTTCCGCCTGCAATACCATTCCCGGAGTAAGCGAAAAATTTGTGCCCTGGCCAGGTACACTAAACTGCAATACCAAAGCATATTGACCGCTCTGCGTACCATACAGCCAATTGCGCTCTGTTGCCAGGTTATCATCCTCCGTGACCTGTTTACCCAATACGAGCCAGGTATCGGTAATACCATTTTTTTCTTTTAATTCATCCTGGTTTTGTGTAAAACCGATCCAGTTCCGGACGTCTTCTTTTAATGACGGAGAGATATTGTCTTTATTTTTAAACCCGCTTATCACTAAATAAATGCGGGCCAACTGATCCATAAACGTACTTTGCCAGCCCTCTATAAAAAAATCGGTATTGCCTAAATTTTTTACCATGCCGGCAAGCCCGGGCGCCTTTGCATCGATCATTCGCTTAGCCATCGCAGAAAAAAAAGCAGGGCCTTTTTCCGGGATCGGTAAAATACCATTTCGTACGATATCTTTCATCCAGCGCAGTAGTTCTTCTATGCCATCGGCTACACCTTTTTCACGCGCCTGTTGCCGTTTAAACTGCGCTGCTTCATCAACCGGCTGTGATGCCCCTTCGGGTTTCTTTTCTGTCTTTTCCTGCTTTTTTTTCAGCCATTCCGCCACCCAGGCCGGAGCTTCTTTTTCAGTAAATAACACAGGTTGTTTTGCCTGAAACAATAACAGGCCCAATCCATGTTTGCAGGGGAATTTCCTGCTGGGACAGGAGCATTTAAAAGTCATTCCGGCAAGATCGATCTGGGTTTGATAGGGTTTACTGCCGCTGCCCTGGCATTCGCCCCACAACGCTTGTTCGTTAGCACCTTTGCTTACCCATTTGGATGGGCCGGATAGGTCTCTGCCTGCTTTTTTGGAAGCTTCATCGGGTGCAAGCGCAAGTATTTGATCTTCGGATAAATTCAATTCAGGTGATTATTTTTTGAAGATAGGATTAATGGCATAAACGGAAAAACCGGCTGCTTATTTTCTGGTGGATATTGAAAATCCTGGTTTATAACACAGGGTAATATTATGCTATTATTTCTTTAGCCAGGATGAGTTTTTTTCTCATTGGTTTAAAAACGGCTTTCATGATCAGGGGGATAAACATGGGTATCAAGACGGCAAACCTGGGGATAAAAAAATACGCCATTGCCATCGTTAAAAAAATTATCGGGATGGCTATTGCCCTGTAACTATAATAACGTGCCACCGGCTGAGTGAGGCCTTCTGTTAATTTACGTTTCGGGTTGCTGATATATCTCCATAAAACAAAATTCATAATGCCAAGAAAGCAAATATTACCTACGTAAATAATGACCGGTGATTTTAAAAGCCTGAAAATATATTCACTGTAGAAACCAGTACTGAAGGGCATCAGCGCTACCGACATTAAAAAAAATAAATTGATCCAAAGCAGGCGCTGGTTGTAATTGACAACAAAGCCAAACAGGCGATGATGCACGGTCCAGTATAACCCGATGATCATAAAACTGACGAAGAACCCCACAAATTTTGGGATCAGGTGATTTAAGCTTTCAATTAGTGCAGATTCGCTGAGTAACTCCCTTGGTATTTCAGGTATCTTCATTTCAATTACCAATAGTGTGATCGCTATTGCAAATACGGCGTCACTAAACAGGATCAGCCGCTCTAACTGGAACTCTTTTTTAAGTTCGGAGTGTATTTCGTTACTCATAAAAATAGTTTTTGGCGCCGGTAGCATAATGGTTTAACTATGCTGCACACCGATCATCGCAAATAAAAACTGAACAGGTTTACCGGGTAATGAAGTTAAAGGAAAAACAGAAAAAATATGTAGTCACCTTTTTTGTTAATTGCTGTTTGCCAATATGCGCCGGAATGATCAGCCATCGTATATTGCAGGTTTACAAGAAGGGTTACCCGGACAAATTATAAAAATTATGTATTTAAAATTGCCGGGTAGCAAGTGTTTAGTAATACATAAACCATGGCCAATTCAACGTCACCTGAACAAGGAGTGATAATTTGAATGGACCATAAAAATTTAAATATGAAGAAAATATTTTTAAGTGTTATTGCTTTTTGCTGCTTGTACATGTCGGAAGGACAGTCGATTAACAAGATCATCAAGGTAAAAAAAGTAAAACGCATAGAAAAAACTTTATCTGCAGACGATATGCAGGGCAGGCGGACTTTTACGCCGGGTATTGACAAAGCTTCCGCTTTTATTGAATCCGAATTTAAAAAAGCCGGCCTGCAAACATTCAATGGAGCAGCCAACTACCGGCAGGAGTTTTTCATGTATCAATCGACAAACGCATCAGCAAAAATTACGATCAACGGACAGGCCATCGATGATTCTTTGATCGCGTCTTTTTCTTATCAACCTGAAGTTGCTTTAACAGAAAAAAGTGAGGTGGAAGTGGTTAAGATAATTGCAGGAGATAAATTTGGCCAAAAATTCTACCAATATTATCAAAGCAAAAAAAACCTGCTGGTAATGGTAGATACTTCTTTTAAAAAACGATTGCAGAATATAAAGGGTATGGATAAAGTTTCCGCCGGGGCGGGAACAAATGCAATCGTATTCGTTCTTGGTATCGCAGACCCTTCCACTTTTTCAATCAATCTTACCAATAATATTACAAAAAAACCTTTGAACAACGTGGTGGGCATTTTGCCCGGTAAGAGCAAGGCCGATGAATACGTCGTTTTCTCCGGTCACTACGATCACCTTGGTATTGGCTCACCTGCAGAAGGTGCGCCCCACGATAATGCCGATTCTATTTATAACGGCGCCAATGATGATGCAGCCGGAACCACCGCTGTAATTGTACTGGCGAACTATTTTAAAAAACTTGGTAACAATGAGCGTACGCTTGTGTTTGTAACATTTGTGGCGGAGGAATTGGGCGGATTCGGCTCTCAATATTTTTCAAAACAATTGCCGCCCGAAAAGGTAATGGCCATGCTAAATATTGAGATGATCGGCACGGAATCCAAATGGGGTGCTAATTCAGCCTACATAACGGGTTTTGAAAAATCAGGCATGGGAGAGATATTGCAGAAAAATCTGAAAGGTTCATCCTTTACATTTCATCCTGATCCTTATACCGAGCAACAATTATTTTATCGCTCGGATAACGCAACCCTTGCCAGGCTTGGCGTACCTGCCCATACCATTTCTACTTCAAAAATGGACAGCGAGCCAAATTACCACAAGGCAAGCGATGAAATCGGAACCCTCGATATGGACAATATGACGGCTATCATTAAAGCCATCGCCCTGAGCGCATCAACGATTATCAGCGGAGAAGATACCCCTTCCAGGGTGGATCAAACACAATTAAAATAATCAACAGCCATAATGGGAATTAAATATAAATGGGTGTACCCGTTAGTTGCTATCCTATTTAACGTAGGCTATGCCCAGCCAATACCACTTGTTCAAAATCCGGCTGGTATAAGTACCCCCCATATAAATTACCTGGCAAATCGAATTTCCAACGCGCCTGCGCTGAATGATTTTTTTTTCAAATTAAACGATCTGAAAAAGTATGGCAACAGGCTTGTGAGAATTGTTCATATCGGTGATTCTCATATCCAGGCCGATTTTCTTTCGGGTTATGTACGTAATAGTTTGCAGGCTTTTTTCGGCAATGCAGGGCGGGGACTTGTTTTTCCATACCAGGTTGCCAGGTCAAACGCTCCTTCAGATATACACAGCAGGTCTGCCACCGGCTGGAAATTCAACCGCCTGGCTCACCCTGAGATCCCGATAGCACCGGGCGTTTCGGGCTATGTGATTGAGACGAACCAGCTTTCTATAAACCTTGAAATGAGTTTAAGCAATTCAGCAAATGACAGTGCCGGCTATTTTAAAAGGTTAAAATTCTTCATAGATTCCAATAAATTCTCATCCTGGATATTGACTGCCGGCAACAACAATAAATCTTATTTTATTAATAACAATGATAGCGCAACCGGTACTTATCATGAAGTGGCGCTTGATAATTATGCAGATAATTTTTCACTGGCTGCCATTCCCACCAGTACTTTAAAATCGTTTTATGGCGTTTCTCTTGAAAATGACCGGCCTGGTATTTTATATCATGCCACCGGGGTTAATGGAGCGAGATATGATCATTTTAATAAAGCAAATCTTTATTGGCAGCAACTGGGCGACTTACTGGCAGACCTGTATATAATTTCGCTTGGAACGAATGAAGCACAGGGCACAAGCTTTAGTGAGGATCAATTTAGAAATGAAATTGATCTGATGCTTAGTCATATAAAAAGTATAAGTCCTGGTGCGGCTATATTGATCACGACCGCCCCGGATTCTTTTAAGGGCCGAAAGCCGAATAGTATCCTACAGCAAATTAATATTGCGCTTGTCAAGTATTGCACCGCGAATCAAATTCCACTGTGGGATCTTTACGGAGTTACAAATGGTTACGGATCATCTTACAACTGGTCTTCCCGGGGGCTGATGAGTAAAGACAGGATTCATTTTACTGCCGACGGCTACCGCCTGCAGGGCCAGCTTTTATTTAACGCGCTGGCGAGGGCATACAATGATTTTATCCAGCATTAGAATTGCAGGTAGATAGGCATTACAGGCTCGGCGGATTTAAAAAAGCCGTAAAGAAATACAAATAAAAAGAAGACAGTTACGTACGCAATCACTGGTACTTTGGTAAAACTTCCCAGGATCTTATCGGCATAATTATCAGGAACAGCGTGCAACAATCCTGCAAATAACATCATGGCAAGCACAGCCTTATAATTATTATAGAAACCTGCCCAAACATCGAATTTAAAATTATACAGGATCTGGTGGATCATGGCGGCAGCATTTGTAAAATCCGAAGATTTAAAAAAGATCCAGGTAAAACAGATAAAATGGAAAGTAATAAAAATCATAATTGCCTTGTACCACCAGCGTATTTTTATTTGAGTTAAGTTTTTTCCGGTCAGCAATTTCCATAATTTATGAACGACGAGTGCGATGCCGTGGAGGCCACCCCAAAATATAAAATTCCAGTTGGCGCCATGCCAGAACCCTCCCAGCAACATTACTATCAACAGGTTGAGGTTGGTGGCAATTCCTTTTTTATTTTTCTCCAGGAGGGCGGGTAAAATAAATAGGAGCAACAGGGCCGCCGTTATCGCGCCGGAAGTAAAATAAGAAAGTTTTAAAACAAGGTTTGCCGCAACGAAGGTCCCGGCAAAAATTACGACAGCGAAAATATACGTGGCTATTGTTCCTTTACGGTTCCCTCCCAGGGGAATATATAGATAATCCCTTAGCCAGGAAGACAATGAAATATGCCAGCGGCGCCAGAACTCAGTAATATTTTTACTTTGATAGGGAGATAAAAAATTGGCAGGGATTGAAAAACCAAGCCACCTGGCTATGCCCAACGCAACGTCACTGTATCCGCTGAAGTCGCAGTAGATAACAATGGCATAGCCATAAACAGCAAACAAATTTTCCATCCCTGTGTACCTGGATGGGTCATCAAAAATATAGTTTACAAAATTTAGTGTGAGGTAATCGGAGATGATCAGCTTTTTGAACATGCCCGAAATGATGAGGTAAAAGCCCTTGGTAAAATCTTTGTCAGATAGTGTATAAGGTTTGTTGATCTGCGGTATAAAATCATTTGCCCGCACGATCGGGCCCATTACAAGTTTTGGAAAAAAAGAAAGGAACAATAAATAATCACTGAATTTTCGGGCCGGTTCAAATTCACCCCGGTAAACGTCAATGGTATAGCTCAGGTTTTCAAAAGTATAAAATGAGATCCCGATGGGCAACAGGATATTTAAAGGATTAAAATTTGTATGGAAGAGATCGCCCGAAAGAGAAATAAAAAAGTTAGTATATTTAAAATAAAACAACATGCCAAGGTTAAATACAATACTGGCAAGCAATAGCAGTTGTTTGATCCTTTTATTTTGCTGCTTGTAAATTGCATTTGAAAGATAAAAATCCACGACGGCCGAAACAATTACCAATCCTACAAAATATCCGCTGGCTTTGTAAAAAAAATAAAGTGAAAAGAAACAGAAAATATAGCGCCTGGCTTTAAAATTATTCCTGAAATAATAATAAAGACAAATGAAGATCGAAAAAAAACAAACAAAAAATCCGTTATTGAATAGTAAGGGATTGGCTGGGTCGTATAAAAATTGTTCCAGGAAAGATTGAAGATCGAAAGCCGGCATTGGTTAGTTATTTGGTATTACTTAATGTTTAGTGGTTACATACTTCCGGTAATCATCCATGATCGCTTCAAAAAAATATTGTCCGAGTATTTCTGCACCCCGGTGATTTGGGTGCACATAATCTTTGTTTGCCAAAGATGGTTTTCGGGAGGCCCAGTCAACAATTGAATTGTGGCCACCCATGGTTTCAAATTGGTTATAAAAACAAGAGCCGGTTTGATAAGCCACAGCCGCCTGTAATTTTATCAATGAATCTATGCCAATTGCAGATTTGTATTCTCCCTGGTACCGGAAGGCCCTGTCCGCCGTGCTTACAATCACAAAGTCGGCTGTTGGAAAGCAGCTGCGAAATTTTTTGGTTACCTGTTCAAAAACACGGCCGTACCAATTAAAATTTTTATCATTCGGCCGAAATAACAAATTAACACCATATTGAAAAACGATCAGATCGTACGGATTGGCTTCGGCGATCTTGCTTAAAAATGCAGAATCGAGGTAGCCGTATTCGATCCCTGTAATACCACGGAAAGAAAAATTATCAACCGTTATTCCTGATTCAGATTCAAAGCTGATACCATAAACAGGCAAACTGGTATCAGCGATGGATAGTCTAATGCTTCTTCCCAGGTCAGTACTGGTGACAATTCTATTAAATATTTTTACCGGCTTAAGTGCAACAGGATTGTTATTAATTTTTACTGTGACCGGTTCAGCGGAATAGCCACATAACAAACTTTTCTCGATCAGGGCTACACTATCTGTAATTGTCTGGTCCCGCATTTCAACCCAATCGCCCTGGCTATGGAACAAATATCCGGACAGAAATAATTTGTTCTTTTTGCCAGGTGTTTTAAAATTGTCATTGCTCCATCCTTCCGAAGCTGAAGTGTTTACTGTTTGCCTGAACTGCGAAACCATTGAGGTAACCGGAACGAAACCGACGCCGCTTCCTCCAAATTCTTTTTGTAACAGTTTACGGATTGTTTGGGTCAGCAGATCGCCTTCTATCATACTGTCGCCAAAATAGGCAATGCGCACTTTGCGCTTCTTTCGTGTTTTCAGGTCATGTAGTTTTTGCGAAAACCCTGTTAGTGAGGGCTGGGTGGTATCCGTATTAAAATTCGTGATAAAATGCGGTAGCTGGTAAAAGTTAATATTATAATCAGGCTTTGCAGCAACGACGATGAGTGGGGCATTGGCCAATGTATCTTTCGATTTGATTGGGGTTTCTTTAACGATATCGGATAGCAGGTTAATTCTTTTAAGCGGCGCCCAGTCAATACCCAGCACGTAGGAAAATAGAGAAATTAATAAATATAAAATGAAACTGCTTACGACAAATAACAGGACCTTACGTTTGCTATCCATAAAAAACTATTGGAGGCTTGTTAGCTTATTTTTTTTAATAGTTGAAAGTACTCTTCGTTTCCAGATTGATGGCTTTTCAGAATAGCCATCTTTGCTTATTGCATCTACCCATAAAATGTAATTCATATTTCCCTTTAATCTTTTATAGAATTTTCTTTTTGTCAGGTGTTTTGCAAAATGAGCGAATGAGTACCTGGCATTTGCATATTGTTTGTACCGGGTTTTAATACCTCTTTTTTTTAATAGGTTATTCCTGCCGCTGATGCCAAAATGGTTATTAAGCATTTTAGAGTTACGGCTTGTTCCAGATCCCGATTCAACAATGGCAACACCTAAGATCAATACAGATGGGATGCCATATAACCTGGACAGGGAGTCTGCAACCGGCTTATATGTTTTTACATATTTTGACTGCCCGTAAATTAACCGGGGCAAAAAAAACAGGACAACAATAAGCCAGAAAGCATTCGTTTTTAATATAATCATATAATAAGCTTGCCTAACCGATGCAGGTTTTATGTAGGATTTAAGGAGTTTATTTTATCGGGTACCTGGAACCTGCTATTAAGCGATAAGGATAATTAGGTCTGTTGGCGGGTTCAATTTTGTACCCGGCGAACTAAAAAAATAATTAAATCTGCGGCCGTAAAATACTCTTATTTTTCATATTTACCGGGATCCGGAACAGCTTTGGAAAAGGCCATTAATTCAGCCTGCGTCATCACTGCAATAAATTATTAACCCTGGGCTAAAATAGTGATAAAATTTAATATCCGATAAAAGTTAACAAGATTTAACGACTGTGTTGAAGACCCTGTAAAAAGTGAGCTATCCTTCCTGCAAGCAATGAACGGATACAATTAGATATTTTCTAAAGGCGCATGCAGGTAACTGGCTATTTCTTCCGGGATCATGGTACTAAACAGGTCTCTCTCCAACCTGAGCAGATCAGTATCAAAAATCGGCCGCGCATCCTGTTGAAAGCCTATGTTTATAACGGATCCACATTCTACCAGGTGATACCGGGCATCGCGTATATCGTATACCACCATGGTGTAAACTGAAGCATTGATTGCGGGGAAACAGTATAAAAAAACAGGAAAATCAAAGAGCTTACTGCCATTATAATACGGGTCCAGGTTTACTTCAAAAAACTTATAAAATAAAATAGCATTGAATATTTTATTTTTTAACAGGATTTCCTGGAGGGCTGCCAATTTTATAAGCATCTCCTGTAATGGATTTGGAATTGGCAGAGATGGGATATATGGAACCCATTGGTTCGAGGACAAATGCAGGTATTCAAGCGAAGCTTTACCAATTTCAAGCTTGTAATCAAAAGCACTGTAACCAGGTACTACATAACCGGGATAAAAATATTGCAGGCGCTGTTGCTTACAAAAATCCATTTTTAAATACATCAGGTATTTGCCCAGGCTATATTTCTTATACGCCGGATGGTAGATGCAGGTAATGCCTGCGGCACTTGTTGTTCCCAGGTCGAAGAACCCTGCAGCAATCAGTGTATCCCCGTCATAAATATTTACCTCATGGGTATCGAACCTATTGTATGGCTGGTTGCCGATCAACAGTTCCTGCAGCGATGGAGAGACTTCAAAAGCTATTGATTGCCTGTATTGCCGATAAAGTGATTCATGATTAGCAGAGACGTTTAACGGCGATCTTTTAATTTCAGTTCTGAAATTCTTATTTAGTTTATTCAGTGTACGATATTTTTTATCATGGATCGAATGATCCAATACTACCCTCAACCAAATAGATGAATAAAACTGCTGGTTGAAATGAAGAAAATTGGTAGTGAAAATTGTTTGACGCATCCTAAACCACCCTTTGGCTAAATAATCATCCAGTTCATCCGGCTGCAACTTTTCAGGGTATTCTATCTGTGCAAACATAAATAAGTCGTCCTGTTATTTAATGACAGCAAATTAGGCAATTTCTGACAGAGAAAAATAGGGTGAATTGCAAATTGGTTCTTTGCTTGATAGGTTCCGCCAGGGACGATATATTTGTAGTACCCGGCAAGTTGCTTAGAGCCGTTCGTATAAAACGTAACATATCCAGCCTTGATTATTTCACGTTCCATACGGAACGTACATTGCTACACACCTTTATTCTACCGAAATGTTATCTCTAACGGGATATAGCGCATACAAACATGGCGCCTGAAGTTTGAATAAAAAGCATTCAGCTTATCAAAACTTAAGACCATTGTTTCAAGTTCTCTGGTTCGTGCTGTGGAAAATAAATAACTAACTTTAGAAGGTTCATTTATACAAAAAACTGGTTTTGATAAATGAATATTCAATGTAAATAAAACCAGCATTTCGATATTTAATTAAACGTATTCTTATTATGCGCCTGTGTTTTCCTGGCATTTTGAAACTTGTAAAAAGGAGGTACCTGCTAATCTCTTTTTTGCCGTTTTTATTTTTATCATTTGCAGGTCCCGATCCAAATGAACCAGTTGCGTGGATCCGGATCAACCAGTTGGGTTATTCGCCTGGCGGAATAAAGGTAGCTGTTTGGTGTGGCAAAGGTGATACGCAAATTTCATCTTTTCGATTGATCGATGCAGTAACGCAACAGATAGCATTTACACAATCACCCTCAAAGAATTTTGGCAGTTACGGGCCATTTGAAAATACTTACCGCCTAAATTTTTCTTCTTTTGAAAAACCGGGAAAGTATTATCTCGAAGCTGGCAATGCCATTTCTCCGGTCTTTAACATCAACACCAATGTTTATGATGGCTCAGCTAATTTTTGCCTGCAGTATATGCGGCAGCAACGCAGCAGCTTTAATCCTTTCCTGAAAGATAGTTGTCACAACTATGATGGCTATACGATGTATGGCCCGATGCCCGACAGTACGCATGTGGATGTAAGCGGTGGCTGGCACGACGCCTCTGATTATTTACAATATTCCGCCACGTCGGCCAACGCTACCTGGCACTTGCTGGCGGCCTACCGGGATTTTTCACCGGTATTCAGGGATGAAAAACAGGCGAACGGCCTGGACGGAAAAAATGAAATAAGCGACGTGTTGGATGAAGCCAACTGGGGATTGGAATGGTTGCTGAAAATGCATCCCCGCCAGGATTGGATGTTTAACCAACTGGCGGATGACCGTGATCACCAGGGTATGCGGATCCCCAAACAGGATAGCTTTTATGGTAAAGGCTTTGAGCGCCCTGTTTATTTTATAACAGGCGAGCCCCAGGGTTTATTTAAATATAAGAACAGGACCACCGGCACTTCTTCTACGGCGGCAAAGTTTGCCAGCGCATTCGCCCTGGCGCAATACTTACATGCTACAGATACTGTATTTCGCCGCAATGATAAAAAAGGTGTTTATTTTGATAAGGCCCTTAGCGCCTACCGGTATGCATTAAAAAAGCCAGGTGTTACCCAAACCGCACCGGGACGTGCCCCTTATTTTTATGAAGAAGATAACTGGACAGATGATATGGAACTGGCGGCAGCAAGCATCCAGGATATGATGAATGTTGACACAGGAGGTTACAAAAAAGACTACAGCACTATCGCTTATGGCTATGCGCAGCGTGAAAAGATAACACCCTGGTTGGGCGCAGACACGGCCAAACATTACCAGTGGTATCCATTTATTAACCTGGGTCATTATGAACTTGCAAAACAATTAAAAAATAACAGTGGCAAGCGCTCCGCAAAAAGAGATGCCATCAATAGTTATTACCGACAGGGAATTGAGCGGGTTTGGGCAAGGGCAAAGGAAAATGCATTTTACCGGGGTGTTCCATTTATCTGGTGTAGTAATAACCTGACCGTTTCTTTTGCCATTCAATGTTATTGGTATAAGCAATTGACAGGAGATAAAATATTTTCTGAACTCGAACAGGCAAATGTGGACTGGCTTTTTGGTTGCAACCCGTGGGGTACATCGATGGTGTATGGATTACCCTCCGGCGGCGACAGTCCGGCAGACCCTCATTCCGCCTTCACTCATTTAAAGCAGTATCCCATTAACGGCGGATTGGTAGACGGGCCTGTGTACACCAGTATCTTCAAAAACCTGATAGGAATACAATTACAGGAAGCAGATGAGTATTCGGAATTTCAAAGCGGCCTGGCAGTTTATCATGATGATTATGGCGATTATAGTACCAACGAACCGACAATGGACGGCACCGCTTATCATGATGATTATGGCGATTATAGTACCAACGAACCGACAATGGACGGCACCGCTTCGTTGATCTATTTGCTGGCGGCCAAAGAAACAGAAGTTAAGACCGCGAATGCTGGTAAATACCCAGGGGCCATTAACCGGGGAAACCAGGATAAAAAAGAAATTGCATTGGTATTTACCGGTGACGAATTCGCAGATGGCGGAAAATTGATTGCAGACGTGCTCAAAAAACAGGCTATCAGGGCGTCTTTCTTTTTCACCGGAAATTTTTACCGGAACGCCGATTTCAAACCGTTGATCCAGCGGCTGGCAGGGCAGGGAAATTATCTCGGTCCGCATAGCGACCAACACCTGTTATATTGCGATTGGGATAATCGGGATAGCCTGTTAGTAACCAAATCGCAGTTTACTGCCGACCTTAACCAAAACCTGGTCGCCATCGAAAACAATGGCGTTTCAGTAACAGGTATTCGATACTTTCTTCCTCCTTACGAATGGTACAATGATAGCATTGCGGCCTGGACAAAGGAATTGAATATGCAACTGATCAATTATTCACCAGGTACATTGAGTACGGCTGATTATACCTATCCAGGGTTGAAAAATTATCGCAGTTCTGATGAAATATTTGAATCTATTCTTGCTAAGGAAAAAAAAGACGGTCGTGGATTAAATGGATATATATTATTACTGCACATCGGA
The DNA here is from genome assembly GCA_039916545.1 of Ferruginibacter sp. Taxonomy (GTDB): domain Bacteria; phylum Bacteroidota; class Bacteroidia; order Chitinophagales; family Chitinophagaceae; genus Ferruginibacter. Next base: position 1,776 of record JBDSLD010000388.1, on the reverse strand, counting down.
ACTGATCCCAAAAGAACAGACAAATTTTATTACCGGCTAAATGAACTGGTAACGGTATTAAAACAAAAAGGGTACCTGTTTAAAAAAGTAAATGAGTTGCTGCGATAACTGCGTATTTGATATGAATTTTACAAATGCTTTTCGAGCGCGATCTCTCCAACATCTTCCGAATGTAAATTATCCTGAAATCTAAAATAAATAAATATCAGATAATTTTGTTCCCCAAATTGGGGATTGGCTTGATTTTTAAAGTATAGTTTACCAGGCACAATAAAAAAATGACATTATTACAATATTCGTAATTTAGCTATATCCAATCCAACCCATTTCATGAAAGAAATAATACAATTGACCATTTCCCTGAAATACAGCAAGCCATTAATTTGGAGGAGTATTCTTATAAACAGGGACACTTCATTTTTTGAATTACATCACATCATTCAGATCGTAATGGGCTGGAGAAACTACCATTTGTTTGAGTTTAACCTGGATGGTTACAGGGTAGGTATGATTGAAGAAAATGAATATGGATACCGCAGCAGCGAATTACTGGACGCGACAAAAATTTTACTTCCGGACATTCTCGCTTTGGAAAAGGACAACTTTCACTACAATTATGATTTTGGCGACTGTTGGCTACATGACATTACACTCGATCAATTGGTGGAAAAAGAAGACAATCGAGGTTATCCACATTGCATTGGTGGACAGATGAATTGTCCGCCGGAAGATTGTGGCGGAATGCCTGGCTTTAATGATATGCAAAAAATACTGCAGGATAAAAAACATGCGGAATACAAAGAAATGAGGAACTGGGTGGGGAAAAATTATGATCCCAAAAGTTTTGATCCGTCAAAAGTGAATAAGCAGCTAAGCCAGTTACAGAAATATATTTCCCGGTGGAACTCCCCGGATTAATTAATATGGAAAATGTCCAACATGTCGCGCACCATCCAGTACCTATTAAGTATCCAGCATCCGGCATCTCCCAGGCTTATCCTCCCCTCAATTACCATTCCCCACTCTTTCCATTTCATCCTTAGCGCCACTGCCTGCATGTTTTATTTGCTTAAGCGGCTTGCCAAATCGCCAGGTAAAGGCGAGGGTGACAACCCTGCTATCCCGGTGAATAATAAAATATTCATCAGCTGATTGAAACTGGGTGAGCCCTTCCATGGTTTGCGTAAAAAAAATGTCCCTGATACTCATTTTAATGGTGGCTTTCTTTTTCCATACTGGTCTTGCGATGCCTGCTGACAACTGGCCGGTAGGATAAAGTAGTTCCTGCAGGTCATTACGGGCTTTGGTGGTATAGAAACCCGAGATTTCCCCGGTATATATTTTACCGATGCGGAATTGATTATTGATATTCATGTTCACCTGGTTGATGGACGATGCAAAATTATTGGTGGCATATCCTTTTAACTCCTTGTGGTTATAAATAGCCTGCCCGGTGAGTGACCACCATTTAAAAGGCGAAAGCTGTACTGTTACAGATAGCCCGAAATTAGTTGCCCGTCCAACATTACCTTCCGAATAGATCAAAATTCCGCTGGTGTCGGTAAGAAATAATTGTGAAAAATAATTTTTTATCATACTGTAAGAAAACGCTGTTGTCAACGCGGATTTATACTGGTGGCTAATTTCCAGGTTCCAGCTGTATTGCGGAAGAAAAAATGGATTGCCGGTTTGGTAAGTGTATTTGTTGATGATAAATACGAACGGGTTTAACTTTTGAAAAGCCGGCCTGTCTATCCGCCGCCCGGCAGTAAATGT
>JBDSLD010000387.1:0-5927 GCA_039916545.1 Ferruginibacter sp. | reverse complement strand
CTCACAAAAAGTGTAAGGTTTTTTCAGGACGAGACACATCCTTATTGGGTTACTTTGCGTGAAAAAACGAACCCTTTAACTTAACAGCATGGGGCGTCAGGCACAACATATCGGTAGAAAAAATATAGACAGATTGGTAGCGTGCCGTAGGTACGCCACGGAGTATGATTCATAATTCCTGGTGTTGCACCAATGCTTTATATTGTTGCCGCACTATGCTTTAGAATCGTATTTAAAGGAGAACTTGTAACCGGCAGACTTATGATCGCTATAACACCAGAAGGGAAATTCTGCCGGTAGCTTATTGTACCCCGCATCTTATGAACAAAGTCTTTGATCACTTTATGTCCATATCCTAAAGTAGAGAATAACAGTACATCATCGCCAGCACGAAAATATTTGTTGATCGCGACGATTTGTTCTTCCGACATTCCTTTGCCTTCATCGGCAATGATTAACTCACACCGTTCTTCATTTGGAGCGAAATCACCCGTAATGATAATATTACCTTTTGGCGTATTTTTAATTGCATTATCGACCAGGTTCCGGATAACTGATTTGATCATCGGCTCATCACCGTATACAAATTTGCAGGAAATTCGTGTCAGTATTTTTATGTCTTTTTTATCAATGATCTCTTTGTACACAGCCAATGCTTCTTCTACAATTTTATCCAAATCAACCAGTTCCCTCTTTTGTATGTGCCCCGGTTGAGAAGCGTTCAACCAAATAGCAAAATCCTGCGTAAAAAGGTAAAGCCTGTTTATGCTGACTGAAATTTCATGAGCGATGTCCCGGTTTTTCTGCGGCGGGTTTAAATTGATACCTTTATATAAATGCTCCGCGACAGTATTCAAAAAGTGAAGTGGTGATTTGATATCGTGAATTAAAACGGCCAATATGTTTTCCTTATGTTCCATCATCTGCTCCAGCTGCTGCTGCAATTGGGTAAGATGCGCAATGTTGTCTCTTAGCTGGTCGATCAATTGTAATTGATCCGCTGTTTTAATGGCTACGATTTGTTCCAGTCGTTTACGTTCTTTATTGAGGTAGTATATCCGGGCCCTAAAGTACAGGTACACCAGCGCCACTACCAGTATAAGCAGCAATAACTTAAAGACAACCGTTTCAGAAAACTTTCTTTGAATGTCAAATTGAAAGCTGGCCTCAATAGGCGCGCTGGTGCCTCCTTCTTTTTTAATTACCAGCGTATAACTTCCCCCGGGCAGGTTGTTAAAGGTAATGCTGCGGCTCTTCGGCAGGTCTTTCCATTCTTTCGGATCATCGCTCAGGTTGTAGGAATACTTAACGTTTTCTGTATGACCGTAATAAGGCGAAGAAAAGTCGATGCGGATCGAAGCGGTCTGTTTAGCAAAGACAGTTCTGCCGCTTACGGAATATATGTGACCGGTGTCGTTCATTACGATTTCGTCAAAAAAAACAGCGCTGTTATTCGTTACATCCGGTAACGAATCGGCATTAAATCTAACTACACCATTCATCGAAGGAAAAAACACCTGGCCCGTTTCCGGCTGGTAAATATTTGAGGGGAAGCAACCGCCATTAAATTCATTCGTATTAAAACCGTCCGTTTTATCGTAGTAAGTATAATATAATTTACTGCCTTGCCGGCGAATGATGGACAATAAAGAAGCGTAACCTAATTTAAACAAGCCATGATTCGTGGGCACCCAAAAATGACCGGACCTGTCTTCTACAATACTATGGCTGATGGCAAGATGACGTGCGTTGTCAAGCGGCAACGGAATGATGCTATCACCCGACAGATGAAATAAACCCTGGCCGTAAGTAGTAAACCAAAACTTTCCTGATTTGTCTTTAAAAATAAACCGTACGTTAAGTGCGTCTTTATATTTGATGGCCCGTAACGTTTGGGTGCGGGGATAAAAATAGTAAAGGCCATTCATTGTGCCTAAGAGCAGGCAATCGTCTGTAACCTTTTCCGCTGTCGTAAATTCAGCTCCCTCATTTTTGTTTAATTCGGTAACCTTATTACCCTGCACTGCTGTAATACTGCGGGCTGCTATCAGAATTGAAGTGCCATCCGATAGTTCGAGGACTTTCTTCGGCGCATACATTGTAAAAAGTGGCGTATAGCTTCCGTTTTGTTTATTAAAATTTTGCAGACTGGATTTACTACCATCACCCATATTCATCAAAAAATGCAGGCTGTCTTTAGAATAGGTAAAAAAATAATCCAGGCTGGATTTATTGGACGGGTCGAAATCACGGGAAATACCACCCGAAAATGGCGTAATATACCCGTTGAAGAACAGGTGCTGCTTGTCCCAAAGCGTAAGCGAGTAAACAATATTGTTGTTAAAATCCCTGGCCTGGCCAGGTGCAGGTGTAATCGGAGCCGTTAGATTAACGACACTAAACCGTTTCTTTTTTACCCTGAAAAACCCTGTGCTCCTGGTACTGATTAAAAAATCGCCTGTACTTGTTTCCGTCATTACATTAACGACACCGATACAGGGCAGGTCCTTAAAAATAAGGGTAGCTTCAACATGATCGCCTTTAAACTTATACTGGAAAAGCCGGCCCGATGAATAAAAGAAAGTGCCGGATGCATTGGAAAATAATACCGCTGATTCCCTGTTGAAAACAGGGGGAAGATCCGCGGGCAGCCCGGTAACCGGCACCTGTTGCTGTTGTCCCTCTTTATCAAATAATATCGCTTGCCGCAGCCCGGTTTGAATAAAAACACGGTTGGCGAGTTTAAAGGTATGTTGTGCTTTAAAGGAATCACTTTGTATGGTAGAAGTGTAGTTGTTGCCGTTGTAATAGCAAAGCCTTACCCGTTGTTGCAGATCCGCATAAAATAAATATCCTTTTTTTTCACCGGTAACATACGATTTAAAAAACTCCCTTGTTAAATCGAATTTCATTGAATCAACGAACTCATTATAACTGCTTTGTGTATCAAACTCCAGGTAAGCAAAATCATTGTTACTTTCCCGGGAATACAAGGGTAGTTTCAGCTCACGGAAGCAATCCTGTGGAGACATGGTCTCAAACTGGTTAGGTGATTTAACCTTTACAATTATATTGGCTTCATCTACCAAATAAATAGAGCCATCCCAACTTGTAGCACAGGTACGTATCCTGTTAGAGGTGAGCCCTTTCAGATTATCGGTAGTAAAAACACGAAATGTTTCACCATCAAAACGAACGATCCCGAATTGAGTGTTCATCCATAAATATCCATTTTTACTTTGCTGAATGTTGCCTATCGTAGTTTGTGGTAACGCGCTTTCATCATAATGAATAATGCTGTATGGTTGCTGGGCTTTTGTACAGATAAGTATAAATTGAAATCCTGCCAACAGCATATAGCTGAGATATCTATACATGTATGCAGGTTTTAAAGAAGTAGAACATGGAGAAACTCCCCGCCAAACAGTTGGACTGAACAACAGTGTCTTTGCCAGGCTAATGTTTAAAGAATGGGTTAGAAAATAAATTCGACTCAATATACAAAATTTCTATACTCAAAGTTAACTGGCATCCGATACCTGTTTACCCGGCATCGCTGTAGAATTAATTCGAAAGTTCCATTCTTTTGCGCGGATAGCTTTGTTTGCCGCAAGGTATCGTTTACATTTGAAAAATAACCAGGATAATATTTCGCCAACTCACCTAACCATCGTCAGCAACCAGGGCCGTGACTCATATAATCATCAGACAAAACAAAAAAATAGCTATGCGTAAAACAGTTTTCCTTGCCACCATTCTTGCAGGTGTAATCTTAACGACCATCGTTTCATGCAACGATACCAACGTGAAAGCCACTGCAGGTACGATCAGTAATGACAGCCTGGTCAAACGCGGAAATTACCTCGTAAACATTGCCGGCTGCGACGACTGCCATTCTCCCAAACGAATGGGGCCGCAGGGCCCGGAAATTGATATGGAACAGCGGTTGAGCGGTTATCCTGCAAGCAGGCCCTTTCCGAAATACGATAGCAATATGGTGAAGAAGGGAATAGCCATGTTTAATGAGGACCTTACTTCCGGAGCGGGCCCCTGGGGTATTTCTTTTGCTGCAAACCTTACGTCTGACCCAAGCGGGCTGGGTGACTGGAACGAGGCCCGGTTTTTTAAAGCCATGCGGGAGGGTAAATTCAAGGGGCTGGATGCAAACCGTAGTATATTGCCTCCTATGCCCTGGCAAAATTTAAAGCGAATGACTGACGACGACCTGAAAGCAATTTTCGCTTTTCTAAAATCAACTAAACCAGTAAGCAACATTGTTCCGGGAAACAAGCAGTTCGCTGATCTGAAATAAGGGAATTTGTTATCCTGCTAACCGGTTATTTTGAACCGGCTGGCAGAACCTGTATAACATCGTTAGTCCTTTCGGATAGTTGCTTTTTTAGTAAAGTACGCTATTGCTAAACAGGAACGATATTCGAACGCCTCCACATTCCGGTAACGGCAGCCCGCTTATCCATCGGGTAGAACTCATTTTTATTTGCTTGTCGTTCCCGGGATGACCTTCATTTCTACCTAACCAACAACACCGCTCTTATGCAAAAGTCTGTTTTAAGTATTTTTCTATGCATTTTTCTCCTCGGCCTTGATTCATGTAAAAAGGGTAACCCGGACCCGGTCACCCAGAAGAAAATGATCCAGGCTGCAGTGGATAAAATTCGCAGTGACCTGTCTGACTCACTCGGTTTTTCATTTCCTTCTTTGAGCCTGCTCATTCAAACGCCCACCGATAAAATTTTCGTCAGTTCATTGGGAGAATCAGGCCAGGTTGTAACGCCGCAAACGTATTACCGGTTTGCAAGCAATACGAAAAGCTTTACTGCCACTGCCATTTTAAATATGTTCGAAGATGGATGGCTCGATTATAAAGCGAAAATTACAGACTTTATTCCGGGCAGTAAATTACCCTATGTTCCTGCTACCAGCGCCTGGAATTTTCCTTATAAAAATGAGATAACGATCGAACTGTTAATGCAGCACGCTGCAGGAATTTTTGATGTTGACAATGATGCTGTCCCTGGTTATAACGGCCTTTCCTATACAGAAGCCATACAAAAATCAGATCCAACGCATCAATTTAGTACCAGCGAAATGGTTAAATTGTTAACTGATAAAAACCTCTTTTATTTCGCGCCTGGCGGCGGATATCATTATAGCAATACCGGTTATTCTATATTGGCAGAAATTATCAAAAGGGTTTATTCACAAAAAGCAGGCACTGCAAAAACCTATGCGGATTACCTGGAAGATTATGTCATGGGAAGTCACTCACCCGTTCCGCTACAGAAAACCCATTTCCCTGTTCTTGCAACAGACATCAGCATGCCTGATCCGCATATCATAAGTACCATGATTGAAACTACCGGACCTAAAATATTTGATGCCTTTAACATGAGTGCGCAGGTAGGGGAGGGAAATGGTTATGGAACAATGGAAGATTTAAATAAATATATTCGCACCTTGATGAAGGGACAAAATGTTTTAAAACCTGCTACCATCCAGATAATGCAAAAAGACGTTTCTGCTGCCAACCCGACTTATGGATTAGGCAGTTCGTATATCAAAAATATAGGCTATGGCCACAATGGTGCAAGGCTGGGCTCCCTGAACATGATGTCCTATGATCCGGACCATGACGTGTCTGTAATTGTTATGATCCCACTATATGACCTTAGAAGTACAAACTCATTTTTTAAGTGTTTTAATTCTTTGTCTGATGCGGCCTATGCAGCCAGGACGGTGCTGGGCTTTCCGGGGAAGCCTTAAGGAAATAATTTTGCAATGATTAAAAAATTATAACATGGGATTTCTCGTCGCTGATGATCATTCAATAGTACGCATGGGTGTAAAGCTGATGTTGGAGGCAGACTATCCGAATGTGAGAATTGACGAGGCGGAAAACGGTAACG
>JBDSLD010000386.1:0-6452 GCA_039916545.1 Ferruginibacter sp. | reverse complement strand
ATAAATGAAAATGCTGTACCGGTTAATGATAAACCGTTTGAGGGTTATCATTGAGCCCGTTAAAAAAAACTATGAAGATTTGGACTGCTATAAAAATTATTAATACCCGCTAAGTTTTCCGATCCGCCCATCATTACCCGCAAAAAAAACTGCCTTACCTTTTTTTGCCTTTCGGCACACGTGAAAACTTTCCTTGCTGATCCAGTTCCAGTTGTCTCCTTCATCCTTGCTATAATCAACTCCGTTTAGTCCACAACTGATCCAGTTATTTTTGTCCAGCCATTCAACACAACTGCGGTAGCCATGCGGGGATAACGAAGGAGCCGTCCAGGACCGCCCTCCATTTTTAGTGACAAAACAATTTTTAGCAATGGAATCTTTTGTGGCAAAATTACCCCCGACAACAACCATTACCAGGTTAGTTTTTACCGCAAGTGAATTCCCACCGGCAGTTTCTTTGCTCCGGGTAAAAGGAATGGGCATTTTTTCACCGGAGATGAAAAGGCTGCTATTTAATCCGCCACTCACCAGGGCATATCCCGGATTGATTGACCTGATATTGGTGCCGCTGCTGGCGAAGCAGGCCTCTCCGCTATCAGGCGCCGGCTTAAGTGTCGATGAAATATCCTGCCAGCTTGCGCCGCCATCAAAGGTACCGGCGACAAAAAAATTACCATTGATTGGATCGCCGATTACAATGCCGCTGTCTCTGCTGCGGAATTCCATGGCATCGAGGAACATACCCTTCGTTTTATTTTCGTAGGCCGTTTCCCAGGTTTCGCCGCCATTGGTGGTCCTTAAAATATAAGCTGGTTCAGCAATGGCCATGATTACTGCCGACCTATCGTCAAATGCTTCAATGTCCCTGAAATCGGATTTTTCGAAACCCTTAACCGTAATCCATTTAAAGGTATTTCCGCTATCAACCGACTTGCCGACCGTACCATTGCTGCCGCTGACCCAAATGACGCGGTCATCTACTACACTCAATCCGCGTATGGAGGTTTTGGTGCCAGAACTGACTAACTGTATGGTTTGAGCTGTTAAACCAGCAAAGCCGGTTACCATAATAATTATACAAATTACCAGGCTTAATTTATAAAGCATATCTCGATTTTACAATCCAATTTAAAACCTATTGGTGTAATATCATTTAATATTTTTATTTTTATCAATACTCTTGATTCAATATTGTATCTGCTGCCGGGAATATCTTACAGTTACAGCATTTGCACCAACTGGATATTGTTGCCGCAGGTATCATTGAATACCACCAGTTTTACCGGTCCCATTGCCGTTGGTGGCATACTGAATATCACCCCCGCTCCAACCATTCTGGCATATTCTTTTTCCACATCGTCAACATGGAAAGCTGTTAGCGGAATTCCCGCATCGAACAGTGCCCGTTGAAAATCCCGGGAAGGAGCGAAACCCATCGGTTCCAATAACAATTCTACGCCATCCTGTTCTTCCTTTGAAACTACGGTCAGCCATTTATGCTCACCCAGCGGGACATCGGTTTTTTTTATGAACCCTAAAATTTCAGTATAAAATTTTAGCGCTTTTTCCTGGTCATCGACCATCACGCTGGTCAGTTTTATTTTCATAATTAATAATTTTAGTCGTTGGTATAGGTTCCAATGGAGGCACCTGCAATGCTTATGCCTTTTTATTTTATACCGCAAATGTCTTGTCTGATTTATTAAAAAGGCTCTTGAAAATTGCTTTTTTGTTTAAATGCAGATGGTGTGTAACCAGTTATTTTTTTGAAGAGGGCCGTAAAGGAAGTGCAACTGTTGAAGCCAACAGAAATACAGATATCTGAAATTGGCCGTTGAGTTTGTAACAGCCGCTTAGCATTTTCAATCCGAACTGAAACCAGGTATTGATGAGGTGTTCTGCCATACAGCGATTTAAAAAGCCGGATAAAATGAAATTTGGAAAGGAATGCTTTAGCAGCTAATTCATCCAGGCTCAGGTCATCCGAAAAGCTTTTGTCAATGTGCTGTTTGGCTCGAATTATTTGTTGGGTAAGATATTCTTTTGAATATAACTCGCTGTTCATTCTTTTTACCTGCTCGCTATAAAATGTCATTGGTTATTTTTTAAGGGTTGCCACCCTTTATTTGAAAACAAGTAGCTTGAAAAAGGTTGGCAACCCTTTTCTTAACTGCAATATAAACAAGGTATCTATTCTTTCAAATCGAAACTATTATTGCATGCTGATCATAAAATACCTCACGATATCAAGCGATATTTTTGGCCCATAAAAGGCGTTGCCATCCAGGTAATTTAATTTACGCTTCACCCAACCTTTTCCTTCAGCCGACAGTACATGATGAAAATAATTTTATGAAACGAATTTATCATGTACTCCTGTTAACCTTTATCGCGGCCATTACATTTAAATGTCAAAAAGAATTGAGCGGAGATCGTTCAATAATTCCTATATCGCCAATTAACCAATCTTCGCCCATTACGGCTACATTACAGGGAAATGTGCTGGACGAAAATGGGCAACCGGCGTCCGGTGTAAGGATTTCGGCAGGATCAAAAATTACCACCACCGACGCACATGGTTATTTCCGGATCAGCGACGCGGCACTGGATAAAAATGCATCGCTGGCTACGGCAGAATTGCCGGGGTATTTCAAAGGATACCGTAGTTTTAGAGCATCAACCGGTGTAAACCAGGTTGTCTTTAAATTGATAAAGAAAACATCCGCAGGTATAGTAAATGCAACGACGGGAGGTGAAGTGAAATTAGCGAACGGCGCCAAGGTATCTTTACCAGCAAATGGTATTGTAAAAGCAGCAGGCGGTGCCTATACCGGAAATGTGCAGGTGTTTACCGCATATATTGATCCAACTTCCCGGGAAATAGGCAAAATGGTGCCCGGATCATTTATGGCAGATGACAAAGACAATAACCGCGTAATATTATCGTCTTATGGAATGCTTGCTGTTGAGCTCGAATCTACCTCCGGAGAAAAGTTACAGATAGCCACTGGCAGCACCGCGGCGCTCACTATTCCCATTCCATCATCGCTTGTAAAAAAAGCGCCTGCCAGCATCAGTCTTTGGTACGTTGATGAGCAAACAGGTATCTGGAAAGAACAAGGCACAGCTAAAAAAAGCGGCGATAATTATGTGGGGGAAGTAAAGCATTTTTCTTACTGGAACTGCGACCTTGGCCTACCGGCGATTGCATTTTCAGCAACCTTTAAAACGGCTGATGGATTTCCACTTAAAAATGTATATGTAACGGTAGGAGAAAGCGATACCAGCAGCCGGGGACTTGCCCATGGCTACACGGATTCGCTGGGACAGGCGGGTGGATTGATACCTTCCAATTTAAACCTTGTCCTGGCATTAAGAGATGAATGCTATAACATAGTTTATACAAAAAATATTGGGCCGTATAGCCAGAGCACGAACCTGGGCACCATCGTAATTCCGAATACTGTATCGTCTCTCGTTACCATAAAAGGAAAGTTATTATCCTGTAGTAACACGCCTGTTTCCAACGGTTATGCAATAGTATATTGGAATAATCTTGTCAATTATGTGAAAGCTGATGCGGAGGGAAAATTCTTTACCAGTATCTTAAATTGTTCCGGCGCGTCACCGGTGGTAGAAATTTTGGGAGTAGATGGTGCGGCAACGCAGCAGGGCAGCCTGCTCACGATATCTTTAACACAGCATACGACTGATGCGGGCAATATTATAGCCTGCGGTACATCATCGGCCCAGTTCATAAATTATAAACTTAACGGCGTTGATCACGAACTGTCAAATTTATCAGATTCAGCACTTTATTTATCCAGCATACCGGCTGCCGGCACAATCTATAATATAGCCATGGGTGGATACCAGTCGACGGAAAATTCGATCTATTTAGCTTTTACATGTGAAGCCAGGGCGGGCGTTTATCCCGTCAATACATTGTTTGTTACAGACCATAGCCGCATTGGTTTAATCAGGCCCTTTAATGTTACGGTCACCTCTTTCCCACTGCATCCGGGCGGGTTCTATGAGGGAAATTTTTCAGGTAATTTTGTTGATTCTACTGACGTTTTGATTACACAGAAAATAAATGGATCATTCCGCCTGATGAAATATTAGTTAACCGGCACATACTTAATTTTAAGCCGTAAGTTCACGCAAAGTAAAGCAGCAATTTTTTTGATTATAGAGGAACTAAAATTAGATGAATTAATAGCCGGTTGCCAGGCAGGTGACAGGCATGCCCAGGAAAAACTGTACAGGAACTTTTACAGGGCAATGATGAATTTATGCCTTCGCTATACAAAAAATGACATGGATGCGATGGAAGCGCTTAACACCGGCTTTTATAAAGTTTTTAAAAATATACAACGGTACGATCCGGCGATATCATCCCTGTACACGTGGATACGTACCATTGTTATAAATTGCTGTCTCGACCTGGTAACATCAAAAGAAAGCCTTATCCAATCGGTAGAACTTACCAATGCTACGGAAAAAGAGATTGCGCCTGAAGTGATCTCAAAGTTATCGGCCGCTCACCTGCTTGAGATGATCAGGATATTACCTGCCGCTACCCAGGCTGTTTTCAACTTATTCATCATCGAAGGATACAGTCACAAAGAAATAGCAGCGCTGCTTAAAATAAGTGAGGGCACAAGTAAATGGCATGTAAGCGATGCAAGAAAAAAATTACAAACCATGATTAATGAAGAACATAATTAATGAGCGAACACCTACCATACGAGGATGAATTGTCAAAACGTTTGAGCGACCTGCCGCTTCCTGATGAGGACATGGCCTGGGAAGATATGAAGCGAAGGATGGAGAAAGAGGATGATGACGGTCCGATAGTTCCGCCGCTCTTAAAAGGCTGTGGTGGCTATGCGTTATTATTATTGATACTTGTCATCGCAGGCCTTTTTATCATTGATCCCTTAAAATGGTTCCATGACAAAGACAAAAAAGAAAACATTCATACGGTAACAAAAAATAACGATTCCGGGATCGGGCACACAAATGCAGGTAACAAGGTCATTCCTCCAGGCAGTTCAAATAGCAAAACCGCATCAGATGAGGATACAATTTTAACGGGTAAGGCCATTGCATCTTTCAAACCTCGTGGTGATACTTCATTTAAAATAAATGCATCATCGAAAAATGGACCAGTCCCGGATAGTAAAAATAAATTGGCAAAAAATGCCTCATTGCTAAAACAAATTAAAAGGAAAAATTATTCTTTCAGACAACAAAATAACAACCTCATTGCAAATAATAATCATCCGCGCAAGCCATTGAAGAAGATAGGCGGGAAATTAAGTACTATCGTATCCGGCTATGTGCAGGACGATTCTCTTACTACAGCGTCTAAAAATGTAAATCCAATTGATGAAATTATAACTGGCCAAGTAAATGATACAACTATCGTCGTGGTTAAGAAAAAAGAAGCAGCCTTGGATTCTATCCAAAAAAAGAAGGTCGATACCACTGCTGCTGATGCGAAAGTAAAACCAGGTTCCTCAAATCCAAAGCGCATTTATTTTAGCGCAGGCATAGCCATCCACCAGTTGCTACCTATTGCCGGGCAAAAAAGTACGCCGTATAATTCATTGGGAAGAAAAAGTTCCCTGGGAGATTACATACCTTCCATCTACCTGCGAATGTATAAGGATAAAAGGTGGTTCATACAATCTGAATTTCGATATGGAGCGCCACAATACACAAAAGAAATTGCCTTCATACAAAAAAAGGTCATCGATTCATTTACATCCTCCACGACTGTATCAAGTAGTAATGTAAAAAAGACGTTTTATCACCAGTTGCCGGTAAGCTTTAATTATTTTGTATTGCCTGGTTTATCGATGGGAGCAGGGTTTACTTTCAATAAGTTCAAAAGCGCTGTTGTGCAGGCGGACGTGTATAAAATAAACGCCGCCGGTTCAATTGATTCGCTGGTAAGCACCGCGCTGACAAGTCAAAAAAAGGCCGACAGTAATTTTGTAACGACCTACTTCCAGGCGCTTGTCGAAATGCAATACCAGTGGAAACGTTTTTCTTTGGGCGCAAGATATTCTTTCGGGCTTCAGCCATATTTAAAATTTCAATTACCCGGAGGGGAACAACGCACTGAAAGAAATACTTCCCTGCAATTATTTATCCGGTACGAATTGTGGAAATCCAAATAAAGGATAAGGTTTGACTCCGGCTTCAAAACAAATTCATACTGCACATCAGTGTATGGCGAAAAGCATATTGTTAAAAAGCACTATTATTTTTCATTTGCTTTTCGTCATAAGTAGTGTCTGCAAGAAAACGCTGGTATTAATAACTGGTAAGGGTTTTAGAATATTTTCTAATCCGGATCTTCACTTTACCAACTACCTGTCAACTCTCTACTTTTGCCTCCACAGCCGGTCCGCCAGCTGGCGGATAACCGGAACGCTGCT
>JBDSLD010000385.1:0-2532 GCA_039916545.1 Ferruginibacter sp. | reverse complement strand
GCCACCGAGATTGACCAGGGAACCATTTGTTCCATAAATAATAAAGCCGCGTCCCGATCCTTCCACAGGATAATTGTTGCAGCTGCGGCCCTCCCAGGTAATGGTTGCGCGTTCACCAAATTCAAATCCGGCAACCATCGTATCAGGCGTCTGCCAATCGTCTTTAAAGGCATACCTGCCACCGGCGGCGGTAACCTTTGTTGGATAATCAACATCCAGGAACCAGCGGCAGCAATCCACTTCATGCGTTCCGTTATTACAGGCTTCCCCGGTACCCCAGTGCCAGAACCAGTGCCAGTTGTAATGAACAAGGTTATCCATATAATCCCGGCGTGGTGCGGGGCCCTGCCACAAATCAAAATCCAGCGTTGACGGCACCGCAATTTTCTTTCCCGTACCGATCGATACCCTGTTATTTGTGTACCAGCTTTTAGCCATATAGGGTGTACCGATCACGCCTGCGCGCACCGATTGCACGGCTTCTATCAACGAAGGAAATGAACGGCGCTGACTACCCATTTGTATGTGTTTGCCGTATTTGCGGTAAGCCTCGGCTATCAACTCACCTTCACGAGGATTTTGGCCACATGGTTTTTCAACATACACATGTTTTCCATTTTGTGCCCCCAATATTGCTGCCGGTGTATGCCAGTGATCGGGCGCCGCGATGATGAGCCCGTCAAAGTCTTTTAGCTCCACCAGTTTACGAATGTCTTTGATGACCGTAGGTTTCCGCCTGGCATCCTTCACCGCGTCCAATCCTTTTTTGATCGCATTGTCCTCCACATCGCAGATATAGGCGATCTCTACGTTCTCCAGTTTTGAAAAGCTTTCCGCCAGGTAATTGCCCCTGCTATTAACCCCCATTACGGCAAGAACAACTTTATTTCCTGGCGCTTTTTTGCCAAATACAGGGAAATTCAAAATGGTAAGTCCTGCAGTGGCCAGCCCGGTCGTTTGTAAAAATTTCCTTCTTTTCATAAACAAGTTTTACGAGTGTGGGTTATGATATTTAAAGTAACAATTTAAAGCATTAAAGCAAGAAAATTACGGAAAGAAATAATTCAGGATGGGGTGATATTATCAAGCCTTAAAAAGGCGAAATATTACAGCACAGGGTTTTGCCTTGTGTAGTTAATATGATCACAACATGTGCCGGTACATAAAGAAATATTTAAGTGACATGTTTGCAATAACGGAAGCTCCCGGGCGAGAGGGAGCCAAACCTTGATTGATATCTCTTTTATTACGTTGCTGTGGTAATTATTTTATACTACGCTTTTGTTAATAAGAACAATGTGTTTTTTCATTTAGCGGTTTTAAAATAAAGCATATAACTTTATCAGTAACAAATCAATTCTTTAAACAAATTCCATATGAAGATTCAATCAATTTGCACGAAATTTACCATTGCGTGCATTGCATTATTTTTTGCCCTTAATAACTTGTCAGCCCAGGAAACCGGCTTGCAATTGTATAGTTTGAGAAACGAATTTAAAACAGATGTACCCGGTACGCTGGCTAAAATAAAAGAGTGGAAAATCACTAAAATAGAAGGTGGTGGCACCTACGGACTTCCTGCAGAGGAATATAAAAAATTGCTGAAGCAAAATAACCTTGAGATGGTGAGTATTGGCGCGGACTTTGAGAAACTGATCAAAGATCCGCAGGCAATAGTCGACGAGGCGAAAGCATTCGGGGCGAAGTTCGTCATGTGCGCATGGATACCTCACAAGGACAGCGGATTTACCATCAATGATATTAAAAAAGCCATCGATGTTTTTACGACAGCAGGAAAGTTAATGTCAGCAAACGGATTGAAATTTTGTTATCATCCGCATGGTTATGAATTTGGCCCTTACGAAAACGGGACCCTCTTCGATTATATGATAACGCATACAGATCCGAAGTATGTAAATTTTGAGATGGATGTGTTTTGGGTTAAACATCCCGGCCAGGACCCGGTGGCTTTACTGAAAAAATACCCTAAAAGATTTTTGTTATTGCATTTAAAGGACAGGGCGCCAGGGACCGAAGGAAATCAAAATGGACGTGCTCCCGATGAATCAAATGTTGTGTTGGGAAAAGGTGATGTAGGCATAGCGGCCGTTATGATGGAAGCTAAAAAAATCGGTATCAAATACGCCTTTATTGAAGATGAGTCGCCAAAGGCAGTAGAGCAAATACCGCAAAGCCTCGAGTTTCTTAGGGCGCTCAAATGACCATCACTTTAAAATAAAATGAAGGTTCCCGGGTAATTGAAGGCCCGGATCTATTCAAGTAATTTTTTGAAGAACGGGATCAATTCTTTTGCCAGGATGGCGTGATCTTCTACATTAGGGTGACCGCCACAACCATGCGCCTGCATTGGCTCAAAGAAATATAACGACAGGGGTTTGTCTCTCTGTAATTCATCCGATTTTTGTTTTACAGCGGTCAAACAGTTTTGCAACAGCAATCTTCCGCTACCATTGATCATCGGGCTGCTAAGCAAAGAGATCCTGGCATTGGGATATTTTGATCGTACCAACT
>JBDSLD010000384.1:0-8692 GCA_039916545.1 Ferruginibacter sp. | reverse complement strand
ACTGATAAATCCTTTTAAAATATGCAATAATTTTTTTGGCAACTACTTTCAACATTAAAACAGTAGTAACGAAGCAGACACAGGGCGGAGCCCCGCGCCTATGAAGTTCTAACAAACCAAGGTTTCTAACATCACCAGGCGCAGGGCTCCGCCCTGTGTCTGGTGATGTTACTGATAACTGCTTTCAAAGTATGCAATAATTTTTTTGGCAACTACTTTTAACATTAAAACAGTAGTAACGAAGCAGACACAGGGTAGAGCCCTGGGTCTATGAAGTTCTAACAAACAAAGGTTTCGAACATCTATGGGTAGCCCCCTGCACCAGGTGAGATCTTAAAAAATTAAATGTAGACAAAGGTTTCGAACACTTTTATAACGGGCCCTGCGCCAATAGAACTCAATGTAAAAATCAGCACTCAAAAACTTATGAGCCGGAGTTTGCAACTGCCAATCTGCAGGCAACCATCTAATAAATTCTTTCAGTTTAAAACAATAACGCACTGCTCAATCTTATTTAAGCCTGTGCCAAACCGCAGGATATGGCCGTCAGTATCCTGTACCAGCATTTCCCCGGGCTAATTCGAAAAGAAAATTTCAACGAACCCCTCGCTGACACCGCCGCAAGTCTTTTCATCATCCCATATCCACTTATTCTCAAATGCCAGTTTTCTATATCAGCTGACTAGAGTATCGGAATTAAGGATTCAAATTTCATTGCATGGATATACCTGTTGTTAATAAATATAATTACAAGGAAAATTCACCCAATCCCGGCTACTTATTAAATAACCTTTTTGCCGATCCTGTAAAGGCGGCCATCGTCGGTCACCGCATACAGCGCGCCATCCTTACCTTCAGTAACAGCCCTGAACCGTTGTTTTTCATCAGTAAGCAATCTTTCTTCTCCCACCACCTTATTATCTTTAATGACCAGCCTGGTAATTTGCAAACTACTCAGGCCACTGATAAACAAGTTGTCCTTCCACTCCGGTATACTGTCGCTGCTATAAAAAGTGATGCCGCTTGGAGATATAACGGGATCCCAATAATATACTGGTTGTTCCATGCCGTCTTTCTGCTGAATTCCTTCCCCTACTTTTTCACCACTGTATTCAAGTCCGTAAGTGATCGTTGGCCAGCCGTAATTTTTACCCGGCTGTATCCTGTTCAATTCATCGCCACCTTTTGGTCCAAATTCAACCTCCCACAGATCCCCGGTAGTAGGATGAAAAGCAAGCCCCTGCACATTTCTATGTCCATAAGAATACAGTTCCTTCCTGGCTGAATCTATGTTTGCAAAGGGGTTCCCCGGAGCAGGCTTGCCCTCTGTGGTAATGCGGATCACTTTGCCTAAAGAAGAATTCAGGAACTGCGCCTGCGGCCTGCTTTCCTTGTCTGATCTTTCACCTGTGCTAAAAACCAGGTTGCCTGTTTTATCAAATAATATCCTTGATCCAAAATGTAAATCACTTTTAAAAGCAGGCGTTGCCTGGTAAATCATAGTAGCATTTTCGATCGTTTTTTCATCGGCGGCTAATTTTCCTTTTGCAACTGCGGTCAGGTTAATGTCTCCCACAATGCCGGAATAGGTCCAATACACCATCCGGTTAGTCGCAAATGCCGGGTCGATTGTTACGCCTAATAATCCACCTTGCCCGTCCTTGTCCACCGGAAGCAGACCTGTAATGGGTGCGCTGATGGTGCCGGTAGTGGTGGCTATTCTCATCGTACCATCTTTTTCAGTGATCAGCAATCTTCCGTCAGGAAGACTTACAATGCCCCATGGCCTTTTAAGATCTTTACCTATTAATTTCCCTTCAAAAGGTGTTTTGGTTGTAACGGCTGTTACCCTTGTCTGCCCCGCAAAAGCCGGTTTGTACTGACTGTTTGGCGGATTTTTTTCCACACCAACAGCGGGGATGGAATCTGCCGAAGCAACTGAATTTACACCATTGGAAGTGGAAGTATTGCAGGCG
Organism: Ferruginibacter sp.; assembly: GCA_039916545.1. Lineage (GTDB taxonomy): Bacteria > Bacteroidota > Bacteroidia > Chitinophagales > Chitinophagaceae > Ferruginibacter. The sequence goes on along the minus strand of JBDSLD010000384.1, from coordinate 6,716 downwards.
GCAATTAAGACCGCTGTACCGAACGTAATGGATACCAGGATTTTGTGCATGAATTTATTTTTTAATTAAATGTCCCTCAAAATTAGGTATAAATTACTTTCATTTCACTTTCATTGATACAGCCCTGAAAGAGAATTCTACCACTCAAATTTTTAGTAATCGTTTTTCCAGGATCCAACCGGGTGTTTAAAAACAACGACAAATGAAAGCAAACTTTCCAAAGTTCGATTCCGGTCAGGATAAAAGTCATTGAAGATTTTCTAAGGAAAAAAATTCAGGATAAGATTCAAAATCAGTCTGACAGTCTCTTTCGCTGTTTTTGGTGAACCTGATCTTGAAAAAAAACTGGCTTTTAGATCTGTTGCCTGGGAACTGTTTCCAGGTATTTTACCTGGGGTAGTTTCTTTTGATGGTTTTGCCATGTTATCATTATTGAAGAAAAACATTGTTAGGTAAGTGATCCGGTTATTTATTTTCAATATCACTTTTTTCAAATATACAATAAAACCGCCCGTTAATATTTTCATCCCGATCATCCAGGTGGCCAAACAGATCTTTTATTTCACCCCTGCCGGTACCCGTAACTATAGTCTTGTAAATAAAGCAGACTTATTAAAAAGTAGGTTGTGCCGGTGAGTACCTGCTAAACCAGTCTTTGCTCCGGGTCGATTATATTCAAGGTATTGACGTCTTTTTTTTCGTTAAAAAATTTATCCAGCACCAGTTGAAAAACAGGGTCGGGGTTATCCAGGCAAGAAAAAAGGGTCATGGAGGACTTCAATTTTACATCATCCGGATCACCAAATATTACATAGGCATTATTACCAGGAAGTGCCAGCAACGCATGGCAAATGCTGATCAGTCGCGGACCAAGTAACGGGTGCTGCATAAAAGCTTTGGCTTCGTCAAGGTCCTTTATGGCATAAAATTTTGAAGTGGTGCTAAAACCTAATCCTTGTATCTGTGGAAAAATATACCAGATCCAGTGACTTCTCTTTCGGCCATTTTTAATTTCGGATAAAGCGATCGCGTAATCAGTTTCCTGCGCCTTAACGAATCTTTCCAGGCTTTGATCTGTAGTCATTTATATTGGGTTAGTATTGTGGACATGAGTTATGGTTGGGTATGCCTGTGAGTTACCTCCAAAAGGTGACTCACAGGGAAAATTCACAATATACAATTTCGAATAACTAGAATTTTTAAATGAAATATGGGTATGAAAAATACAATTGTTAATCAATAACAATTATTTGCCAATTATGGTTTCAAAAATCATTGCTCAGAAAACTTTATTTTGCGCGATTGCGCCGTTGCGGTCGTAGTTATATTTTTATTGCGATAAAGATAATCCCCTTGCCGGGATAACTTTCTGTCGTCAATTCTGCTTTAATGGATTTTAAACGCTCATTCAATTTTACATGTTTGAGGAGCAGGTCCTTTACCAGGAAATTTCCTGCCTTGTTGTAATGAAACAACCTCACATTGATCGCATGCTTTGAACTTTGCAGTTTCAAAGCCAGCTTGCGAACGCTGGGTGCAAGGATGTCCAGTATCAGTTCCTGCAGGATACTAAATACCAACAGTTCTTTTTCTTTATTGAGTTTTAAAAAGTGGCCGGTTGATTTGAAATTAGTATTGCAGATCTTCAGGCGGTTAACCCGGTCAAGCTCATGCTCAATAGCCGACGCAAACCCTTTTTCCATAATTTCATTAACGCCCGGTTGCGTTGTCATGTACCTGAGGTCCTGGATGGCGTGGCCGATCAGCTTGCCAGAGTTTTTTAATTTGGCCTTCGATTCAATTGCTTTTTCGAGGTCAATACTGGAAACCTGCATTTTTACCAGGCTTAGCACCTGTCCTATATTTTCGTAAACTGCTTTTTCATATGATTGAATGATCCTCTCCTGGATTTCAATCTCAGAAAGCAGGGCTTCCTGTTTTATTAACTTGATTTCATTTCTCGCGGTCATAAGGTGCTTTTAAAAGTGCTTGGCGCTGAGCGGATTTAATAGCAATATTAATGCCCGTTGATTGTTAAGGAAAGGTGAAAAACACCTATTATAACGGCTGAAATGATCGCTTTTAATTTCCGTTCGGAACGGCTTTCGCTAAAACCTGCAGGTAAGGGGCAGGGGAATGATTTAAATAAATAACAACGTTAAATGCGAACGATACCATTCCGGATCGCGTACATTGCCAGGCCCACCCTGGTCTTGATACTTAGTTTTTGAAATAACTCATCCCGGTACCCGTCAATAGTACGGGGGCTTTTGAACATTTTTTGAGCGATTTCCTTGTAGGTTAGTTCTGTGCATACAAGCTTTAAAAAAGTGATCTCGCAATCGCTCAGCCTTTTCGCTTTATTGATAAAATGGCCATCGTCATCATCGTCATCTTCATATATCGAATGTATAAGTTTTCCTGTCACCATTTCGGAATAGTAAAATCCTTTTGACATCACGGAGTTAAGCGCTGTCTCCAGTTCCCGTGGTTCACAATCTTTCAGAATATATCCCCGGGCGCCGGCTTTAAACATCCTGATAATCGCCATTTCATTGTCGTACATTGATAAGGCAAGTACTCTTATGCCAGGACAGTTATTTTTGAGCCAGGTGCAAGCTTCAAAGCCATCCATTTCAGGCATGTTAACGTCCATCAAAATGATGTCTGGTACGGGATTTATTTTTAACAATTCGATAAGTTCCCGGCCATTATTTGCTTCAAAGCTCACACTATAATTGCAGAAACTGTTGATGAGGCCAGCAAGGCCGTTGCGGAGCAGCGTGTGGTCATCCACCAATACAATATTAAGTTTTGAGTCTATCATGTTACTATTAATTAAAATGATTGTCTTTTCTCAATAGGGTTCACCACAAAAGATCAACCTGCAATGCATCGGATTAACAGGTATTTTCAAACTTAAAGTTAAGTTTAAATAACATCCTAAACAGGGTGTTTTTACGGTATTCGCTCCTGGTATTACATGGTTTTTTAAAATAAATTGCGGCCTGAATGCATATTTTAAATCGCTTATAGATATAAGTTTGAACCAGGAAATAATAAATGAACATTAAGAAATTGAACAATCTTTTTTAGTTAAAATCTGTAAATAAGTAGTCACTTTAAATCAATTTATTTATGTTATTTAAGAGTACTTTTGCCGGGTAATTGCCGTGGCTGGCGTCTCCGCTGCCGCAGCTTTCATAGAATTGCGTCAATTTAAAATACACCACTTTTCTGAATCATTTTAATTAAATATGTATGATTAGTCCCAACTGGCAGGGGGTTTACCCGGCCTTGCTTACACCGTTCAGACCCGATGATACCATTGACTTCAATATGTTCAAGCTAAACCTGGATGCCCAGTTAGATGCCGGTATCGATGGCATCGTGATGGGTGGGTCATTGGGTGAGGCAAGTACTTTATTGAACAGCGAAAAACTGGAACTGCTGCGTTTCAGCAAGCAGGTAATGAACAGGCCCGTGCCGGCTATCGTAAATATTGCAGAGCAATCCACCAGGTGTGCGGTTGAAGCGGCACAGGATGCCGAAGACAATGGCGCTGATGGCCTGATGCTGCTTCCGCCGATGCGTTACAAAGCGGATCCCAGGGAAACAGTGGCTTACTTTAAATCCATTGCTGCTGGTAGTTCTCTTCCTATCATGATCTACAATAATCCTTACGATTATAAAATTGAAGTAACACTGGATATGTTTGAAGAGCTGGCAACGATACCATCTATCCAGGCCGTGAAAGAATCGACCAGGGATGTATCGAATGTAACACGCATGAACAATCGTTTTGGAAATCGTTTTAAAATTCTTTGCGGTGTAGATACACTTGCGCTGGAAGAACTTGCATTAGGTGCCGATGGCTGGGTTGGTGGATTGGTAGATGCATTTCCTGCAGAAACAGTAGCGATATACCAGCTGATGAAAGCAGACAGGTACAAAGAAGCATTGGCTATCTATCGCTGGTTCCTGCCGCTGCTTGAACTCGACATCCATTCCAAACTCGTACAATATATTAAATTGGCCGCTACTCAAACCGGCATCAGTTCGGAATATGTCAGAGCCCCAAGACTAATGCTGGAAGGCACTGAGCGAAAATCTATTCTTAAAGTCATAGATGATGCCATTGCAACAAGGCCTGCTTTGCCCGAATATTTACATCTTACAAAAAAACAATTTGCGGAACGAGTATAACCGGCAAAAATATTTTACTTTATAAAAGCTCACTGGAATTAATAAGTGCTGGCAGGCCTCAGGTTTAAGATCTGTAAGGCCTGCTTTAGTTTAATGTTTAAACTGAGGATGATCTCTTATATTTGATAATTTGTTAGATTCGTGCGTTGCAGGAAAAAGGTTTATACCAGTTATTAGTTTTTGTAAAATTGCCAGTGACTCTCTTTGAAATATAAAATGGGTTTATAAACACTGTTCATTTAAATATGACGAATAAAAAATTCTTTTGCATAGATGCTCATACCTGCGGTAATCCTGTAAGACTGGTAGCAGGCGGCGGCCCTTTTTTAGATGGCAGTAATATGAGTGAAAAGCGCCAGCATTTTTTAAAAGAATATGATTGGATACGCAAAGGGCTTATGTTTGAGCCCCGGGGCCATGATATGATGAGCGGCAGTATTTTGTACCCGCCACATGATCCCGCGAATGACGTCGCGGTTCTTTTTATAGAAACCAGTGGCTGTCTTCCAATGTGTGGCCATGGCACCATCGGTTCTATTACCATCGCAATCGAAGAAGGGCTGATCTCACCAAAGGTTGCGGGCCAGGTGAGGATGGAGACACCGGCCGGACTGGTTTTAATCAATTACACCAGTGTAGGTAAAAAGGTAAAAAGCGTAAAGCTTACCAATGTCGCTTCTTACTTAGCGGCGGAAAATTTAACGGCGGAATGTCCGGGCCTGGGCCAGTTGAACCTGGATGTTTCTTATGGTGGTAATTTTTATGCTATCATAGATGTACAGGAAAATTTCAAAGGTATCGGGCACCATTCAGCCGGCCAGTTAATCGCCTGGTCGGGCGACTTGCGCAAACGCATAAACGAAAAATATCAGTTTGTACATCCGGATGATCCTACTATCAGCGGGTGTTCTCATATTTTATGGACCGGCGCCGTTCTCGACCAAACTTCCACTGCCAGGAACGCCGTTTTTTATGGTGATAAAGCCATCGATCGAAGCCCTTGCGGCACGGGTACATCGGCGCGTATGGCGCAGTGGTATGCAAAAGGCAAACTAAAAAAGGGAGATGTTTTTATCCACGAGAGCATCATCGGCTCAAAATTTAATGGCACCATTGAAGAAGAAACAACGGTAGCCGGACGGCCCGCCATCAGGCCCGGAATAGAAGGATGGGCAAGGATCTACGGCTATAATACAATCACTATAGATGAGGCCGATGATCCTTATGCATTTGGTTTCCAGGTGTTGTAAAATAAATCACTGGCGGAGGTAGAATCTCTTTTTACCTCACAAAATTTTCTTTTAGAAGGCTTAACTTTTATAACGTCTAACCGTTGTGTTAGAGATGTTGCAAAGATCAAATCTTCAATTAAAATATAAAAAAAAATGAAAGCTGTTATTGTCGGTGGGGGAATTATTGGTTTGTGTGCTGCCTATTATTTGCAGAAGAACGGATGGGAGGTTACCATACTGGAAAAAGGCGATGGAAAAGACAACTGCTCATTTGGCAATGCGGGAATGATAGTGCCCAGTCACTTTGTGCCATTGGCATCTCCCGGCATAGTAACCCAGGGCATCAAATGGATGTTTGACAGCAAGAGCCCGTTTTATGTAAAACCAGTGTTGAGCTGGCGACTGGCCAATTGGGGCATTAAGTTTTTACAGCACGCAAATAAAAAGAATGTAGATCATGGCGCCCCTTATCTCCGCGACCTGAATTTGCTTAGCAGGAGTTTATATGAAGAACTGGCTGCAGAACCGGGGTTTGATTTTGCCCTGGAACAAAAGGGGATCGTTATGTATTATAAAACGGACAAAACCGGCGAAGAAGAAATACACCTTGCAGAAACAGCCAGGTCATTGGGTTTGGATGCAGAAGTACTTACCCCTCAGCAGGCGCAACTTTTAGAACCCGGTGTACAATTGGATATCGCTGGCGCCGTTCATTATCACTGCGACGCCCATCTTTATCCAGGCAAATTAATGGCGCAATTGATGCAAATAATTGTCACCAACGGCGGCACTATCAAAACAAATAGTACGGTTACTAAAATGGACATAGAGCATAATGTCATAAAAAAAGTACATACAAATAATGAAAGTTTTTCTTCCGATGTATTGATAGTAGCCGGTGGCTCCTGGCTCTATGAGTTGGGTAAAATGATTGGTATAAATATTCCCCTTATGCCAGGTAAAGGTTATTCGGTCACGCAGGAAAATCCTGTAAAAAAGCTGCAAATACCAGCCATTCTATGCGAGGCAAAAGTTGCGATAACACCAATGGACGGACGTATGCGATACGGTGGTACTATGGAAATTGCAGGAATCAATGATTCAGTAAACATTAGCCGGGTAAAGGGCATCATAGAATCCATCCCAAAATATTTTCCTGAAATTGAATTGGCATTGCCCGAAGCCAAAGACGTGTGGTACGGCTTTCGCCCCTGCTCGCCGGATGGACTGCCTTATATTGGCCGCAGTAAAAAAATAAAGAATGTAATAATTGCCGGC
>JBDSLD010000383.1:0-10120 GCA_039916545.1 Ferruginibacter sp. | reverse complement strand
GTTTCATGATTTTTGATTTTTTAATGATTAAATAAAACTTTATTTGTTACAATTAAGGACTATAAAATATCCGGATGACTTCGCTTCCGGATACTTTAACAGAATTTTGGTGACTTTTTCAATACATCTTTCAGCTCACCATAGAGTGATAAAATCGTTATTTTCTCCAGACCTGGCTGCATCGCATTTTCAGCCGCCTGAAACGGCAGTTTGACCAATTGTGCCAGATTGCTGCTCACCGGGCATTCCTCATTAACTTTTGGCCTATTGAACAGCTCCCTGTCGTTTACAGCCTGATAAATGTCCCACAAACTGATTTTGCCCACGGATCTCATCAGGTAAAACCCACCTTGGTTGCCGACCACACTGCCGACAATATCCTTTTTGCGAAGCCCGGCTAAAACACGCCTGATAACGACCGGGTTAGTGTTCACACTTTCTGCAATCTCCTGTGATGAAAGTAACTTTTCACCCCTGTATTGAAGGTAAAGGCATATATGGATTGCGGTTGAAAATTTAGTGTCTGCTTTCATGATAATTAAATGATAAAACAAATGTAACTAATAAAGTTTTATTTGCAAATGTTTTCAATAAATAATTTTGAATGTAGTACATAATTAATTGATTTACAGGTGATAAAATTTATACACATCATCTTGCTATGGATAAATTCCTGAAGAGTTTAATTCCTGCCTACACAAACTCAAAAAAATTGTAAGGAGTCAGGTAATGTTTAAAACCGCTCTGAGAGCGGTTTTTTTTGTTCGGAGATGCTCGCTTTTCAAGTTGTTAATTCACAATGTAAGGAGCAGGAAAAGTTTATAAAGTTCGAATCTTGCCAGGGTTTTCACACTAATTCCTATCTATATATATTACATCACTTTTATCACAAAGAAAGATGGTCAGGCCTGTTATTACAAGCTAAACTATTAGATGAATTACCGGGCGAAAGATTATCCTGCTTGCAGGAAGGAAATAGCATAAGAAGAACGGTAATACTGCTAAGCATCTAAAATAAAGTTGACCCTTTTGCATTTGTTTTGATGTGCTTGATACGACAGTTTTATATGTTACTTTCATTATTTTTTTAAAAGTTAGTAAAGTAGATATTTCATTTTTTTAAAGACTATTTGGGGGCGCATTTCAAATTCATCCTGCTCCGGGCGCACCAAAAGCAGTATACACGATTATGCAAAAGGCTCTTTTTTTCTACCGTGGTATGCGAGTTCGTTTTATAATACTTTTTTCGACCTGCTTTTTTTGGGTGGCTTTATTTTTGGAGGAGAGAATTGGCTTCAAAAATTATAGCTGTTTAAAGCCAGTAAATTTCATGCCAGCGGCATAACCTGTTTGTAGAAACTAAAGTAAATAGGATTTGCCCCAGCGGGGCAACCTTTTCTTTCGACTAGTTTTCATAAAATTCAAACAGGTATTCATTTTTAAGCCCGATTTAAAATGTGCTGTTTAGAGGTTGTTCCTCCGGAACAAAAATCCAGCAATAACTTTTTCTACAAATAGGTTGCCCCGCTGGGGCAATGAGTTGTTTTCAAATAAATCCTGCTCAGGACAACGCTACAAAGCAAGCACCCAACAATGCAAAAGACTCCTTTTCAGTTATTTAATGATGGTGTATATATAATTCCTCCTGCTCTAAGCGCAACAAAAGCAGTATACACGATTATGCAAAAGGCTCTTTTTTTCTACCGTGGTATTTGAGTTCGTTTTATAATACTTTTTCGACCTGCTTTTTTTGGGTGGCTTTATTTTTGGAGGGGCGAATTGGCTTCAAAAATTATAGCTGTTTAAAGCCAGTAAATTTCATGCCAGCGGCATAACCTGTTTGTAGAAACTAAAGTAAATAGGATTTGCCCCAGCGGGGCAACCTTTCCTTTCGACTAGCATTCATAAAATTCAAACAGGTATTCATTTTTAAGCCCGATTTAAAATGTGCTGTTTGGAGGTTGTTCCTCCGGAACAAAAAACCAGCAATAACTTTTTCTACAAATAGGTTGCCCCGCTGGGGCAATGAGTTGTTTTCAAATAAATCCTGCTCCGGACAACGCTACAAAGCCGGCACCCAACAATGCAAAAGACTCCTTTTCAGTTATTTAATAATGGTGTATATATAATTGTCGCAGCAACAAGTGGTTCGTGAGGACACCAACCACGGCCTAGCCTCGGTCGCGCTCCACCGACCGAAATCAGGAGCGACATTTTGAAATGCACCCCTATTTGGAACCGGACGTATCATTTTCAAATTAATTCATAAATTGCTTTTTAAACTGATTTGGGCTCATACCAGCTTCCTTCTTAAATAAGCGTGAAAAGTAGGGAGGATTTTCAAACCCTAACATATAGGCTATTTCATTAACGGTATAGTTGCCCTGGTTTAATAAATTCTTCGCTTCTGAAACGAGAAAGTTTTGGATCAGGTCCATTGCAGTTTTTCCTGTTTCCTGCTTGAGCAGATCGCTCAGGTAACGGGGAGATAAATTAAGTTCGTCTGCAAACATGGCCACAGTAGGTAACCCTTTTATTTGTAGCAATCCCTTCTCAAAGTAATCGCTTAATGCTTTATTGAATTTAGTGACCGTTGTGCCAGAATGAATAAAACGGTTAATGAACTGGCGCTTATAAAAGCGCAAAGAATATTTTAGTATTGATTCAATATGCCCGAGAATAATATCCCGGGTAAATTCATCCTGGTTATTATGGTATTCCGCTGCGATTTTTTCGTACAGCTCCCATATGATCTTTTGCTCTTTTTGGGAAATATGCAGTGCTTCGTTTAGCTCGTAATTAAAAAAACTATACTTCTTTATGTTTGAATGCAGCGAATGACCGCTCAGATAATCTTCGTGAAACCAGATCTCGAAACCATCACCGTCAAGTGCTACATCTTTCATTTGTATAGTCTGATGTGGCTTTAGAAAGTACATTGACCCGCTCTGATGGTCATAATGTGTTTTTCCATACCTGATCTCTCCGGAACTATACTTTTTAAAAGCAATTACAAAGAAATCGGTGGTCACCTCGTAGCTTGTTACACTTCGTAATGGGTTACACGTAAACAGTGTGAGCAAAGGATGCTCAGGTTCCGGATAATTATTACAGCGATGGACGTCGCTCAGACTTTTGAAATGCATAGATTGAAAATAAGATTGCCTATGCGTTATGCATAGGCTGATCTAAATTAAAATTACGATTAATAATTTCTTATATCCCGTGTGCCTTGACAGAAACTTCATTCCAGCTTTCCCAGGTGGCCAATCTCTCCCCGTAAAACTGCTTCGCTAAAGGCAATGCTTTTTTGCCCAGGATCAACCGCAAGGGAGGATTAGGCGCATCTGTTAGTTTTAAGATCGCTTCAGTCGTAGCCTGGGGATTTCCGTAAGCATCGGGTGATGAAAAATCCTGGTGAGCATATGTTTCGGCTTTAATGTTATCATAAGCCGGAATTGGATTACTTTGAACAGAAGATGCACCGAAGTCAGTCGCATACCCATTAGGCTCCACAATTGTTACCTTGATGCCTAATCCTTTTACTTCTTTATACAGCGCTTCGCTTAGGCCTTCTACCGCAAATTTCGAAGCACTGTAAAGCCCTAATGTAGGGAATGAATAAATTCCGACAGCACTGGATATTTGTATGATGTGACCATGTCCCTGAATTCTCATAACAGGTAACACAGCCTGTGTTATCCATAGCGTTCCAAAGAAGTTAGCATCGATAATATCTCTTGACGCTTTTTCATCGATTTCCTCCACCGCGCCAAAGACCCCGGTTCCTGCATTATTAATTACTACATCAATACTGCCGAAACGGGCATTTGCCTTAGCTATAGCCTCGAAACAGGCAGCCCTGTCCGTTATATCCAGTGCCAGTGCCAGAACCGAAGTTCCATATTTGCTTACCAGGTCATTTAACCCGCTTAAACTTCTTGAGGTGACTACAACGTTCTCACCACGATCTAAAAAGGCTTCCGCCCAAAGTTTTCCGAATCCACGTGATGCTCCGGTAATAAAAATTGTTTTTGACATTATCTTTTTGTTTTTATTGTGTTTTTATACAGCAAAGTTACCGCGTCCACTTCCACCGGACGTATACATAATAGCTGAAGAAGGATACATTTTTACGATAAATGAGAGAAGTCATCAATTAAGTTTCAGTATCTTTTATTTTACAAACGGATTAGCTTTCTTTTTGCATTAAGCTGTAATTATAAACAGCTATAATGCCTGGTAAACGTTTATTAACAAAGAGCCGATAAGATCCTTTTAACATCTTATCGGCGCTGATTGATACAAATACTACTGGTCGGCTATTTTACCTGCTGCAAAAAATCGACCATCAACCTGGTGAGTTGTTCAGGTTGTTCCTGTTGCAGCCAGTGGCCCGCACCTTCAATGATGTGAACGCTTTCCATTTTCGTACAGGCCCGGCGTTGCATTTGCTCCAATGCGCCTGGCGGGCGAAATGTTGCCCAGTCAGCGATCCCTGAAATAAAACAGGAAGGCACATCTATCGTGTGACCCGAAAAAAGTTCGAGGTCAGACCTGTTTAATCCATTGGTTGTGCAACGGTACCAGTTTAATCCACCCTGGAACCCGGTACGTTTAAACTCCTGCGTATAAACCTCAAGGTCGTTATCCGGGAGCCATTTACAAGCGGCTATTTCAGTCTGTGAGGGCATGTTGGGAGCAACTGTTTCCGGCATTGTTTTATCAAGATCCATAACATAATAAGTGGGCAGTCTGGCGAATTCTTCCGCCGCGCCCGAGGTAAGCGGAAAGGGTTTATTCTGGCTCCAATCGGCGCTCTTTACGTGAAAGTAAGCCCGCTGAAAATCCTGCAGGCCTTGCTTGCAGTTCAGCATATCATCATTGGCGTTGCGTGATGAGAAATAGGTGGTGCTGTCTTTACGCGGCCTTGATAGTGATGCAAGGGGATCTTTTACAGCCGCTGTCGGTTGTATATTGGGTGCAGCATGGTCTCCAACGCCAAAAGGTAACGGCGGCACTCCACCAAAGGGACAACTCAGCATAACGACTGACCGAAAAAAGTCTGGTCTTACAAGGGCGCAATAGGCCGCTACGATCGCACCTACGTCGTGTCCGACGACACTATGAACAGAATCATGCCCCATAGCCATCATCAAACCCAGGGCATCGCGGGAAAGTTGATGTGTCCTGAAAGAGGCAAAATTTCCATCATAGGTGTTATCCCCTCCCGTTGTGCGACCGTATCCACGCAGATCAGGCGCGATCACATGGTAACCCGCAGCAGCCAATGGCAGCATTACTTTCCGCCAGCTGTAGGCAAGTTCCGGAAACCCGTGCAGCAGCAGTAAAGCAGGGCGCTTTGGTGTTTCAAATCCGGCTTCCAGTACATGGACCGTCAGGCCGTTGACTCCGGTAACGTACCGCTCACGTATGCCTGCCGGCAGGTCCATGTCCTCTAATTGATGGTTTGTTTTCATATTATTTGTTTTTTTTTCTGTTAATAAATCTAAAGGGTTAATCAAAAACGCTCCCATGGCTGTAAGCGCTATGTTTTCTACAAAGTTTCTGCGTTTCATATCTGATAGTTATTTAGTTACGGAATAAAAGACTTTTTAGTCTTTTATTTTTCAAAAAAAATGGTTTTCCTGATTCAATCATTTAAACCATTGAGCTTATTGATGCCTGCCTGATCTCAAAAGATTTTAGTTCTGATTTAAGCATCTTTATGACTGTATGCATCGGCTTAACACTCTCGGTTACTCTCGAAATTAAAGTTGCTCCTTCCAGCATCACCAATACTTTTAAACAATACTCCTCCGGGTTCAGTTCTTCTGACAATTCTCCGCTTGCAATACCTTGTTTTAAAATATCTATAAAAAGTGCCAAAGAGGCTTCGATCATTGCCTTTACCTTTTTTTTGACTGTTGGATTGGTGTTATCCGAATCTACACCGAAATTCAAAATAGGACATCCGCCTCCAATAAAAGGATCCAAAGGGTTTTTACGAAGATCTATAAATGCAAACAGCTTTTTCACCGCTGTTTTTTCTTTTGAAATAACGGAATAAGTTTTAGCCGAGACTTTACTGAAAATAAAATCTACAGTAGCGATAGAAATTGCCTCTTTGTTTTCAAAATTCCCGTATATGCCTCCCTTCGCCATCTTCGTGGCCGCCAGTATATCATCTATAGTCGTTCCGGCGATTCCTTTTGAATTGAATATTGGCGCAGATTGTTCAATGATAAACTGCCTGGTTCTTTCCGCTTTCCCTTTTACGTTCATATTGCATGCAAAATAAGACTAAAAAGTCTAATTTAAAAATAAATAAAAAAATTAACCAAATTATTACAATGTAAATTATGATTTACCTGTCCCCACATTGAAAGTATTCTGCTCGAGGTGCAAAAGGTGAATTGCAATGAGCGGCAGGCATCTTATTGGCAAGTACTGAATAGGATTTACCCTGCTTTCTTTTTTTTCTTGATAAAAAAAAGAAACAAAAAAAATCAAGGCTGCAACTAATAATTTTATTTATGTTTATAGTTCACTATTTTAACCCCTGCGCAATATAAAGTAATCAGCCGCAGATCCATTTTCACCGACCAGAATTTCGCCATTAAAAACAAAAGAGGCCCGGAGATACGGGGGCTTTCTACCCAAAATGAACAGATTTCAAACCAATTGATTGAACAAATGCGCCTTTTAAGTAAAATGAAGCACTACGATAAATGGAAACCGTGTAAATTGTAACCGTCATTATGCATTTCTTGATTTTTATCAAGAGAAGTAGCTATTAATGTTTTTTTTATACTAAAATCAATTACACAAATCTTACCTTATGTTTATTGGACACTTCGGACTATCCTTTGCTGCTAAAAAGGCGGCGCCAAAAGTTTCTTTGGGAATTCTTTTTATTGCTACTCAATTTGTTGATATTCTTTGGCCCTTTATGCTGTTATTGAACATCGAAAAGGTTGCGGTAGTTCCAGGCTATACCAAATCAAACGCATTAGATTTTCTTTTCTTCCCTTATACACATAGCTTGCTTGCGGGTGTCGTGTGGGCCCTGGTTATCGGGGTCATATATTGGTTACTTAAGCGGGACAAACGGGGAGCCCTCGTTGTTGGTGTTTGTGTTTTGAGTCACTGGTTTTTAGATCTGCTCGTTCATACCGCCGACCTCCCATTATCTCCTTTTGGAGAAGCTAAACTTGGATTTGGCCTTTGGAACCATGTCGCCATATCACTCACCATCGAAACGATCCTCTTTTTGGCCGGAGTTTATATTTATTACAGTTTCACAAAAGCAAAAACCTCTGCTGGAAAATGGGGCCTTTGGTCATTTACTATTTTCCTGATCGTTTTCAATATTTCAAATACGTTTGGCCCACCTCCACCCGCTTCAATTACAGCATTGTCCGTTACATTGCTAGCGCTGATGGGTGTCATAGTGGGGCTTGCCTACTGGGTTGATAGCAAACGGGTGGTGCCCGGTGAACAATAAGCCGTGTAGGCTATGCGCCTCAATTAAATGACGCTCTGAATGCTAAAGGCGAAAGGTTGGTTTTGGCTTTAAACAACTTGCTGAAAGATTGTGAATGCTCAAAGCCAAGCTGGTAAGCAATTTCGCTTACAGATAAATTTGTAGCAGACAGCTGTTGTTTAGCTTTTTCAATTAGTTTTTCATGTATATGTTGCTGCGTCGTCATCCCGGTCAAAGTTTTCAGCAGGCCACTTAAATAATCTGGCGATACACGCAGTTGTTCCGCAAGATAACTAACGGTCGGCAATCCGTTACGCATGGCATATGCGTCATTAAAATAGTCTACCAGCTTTTCGTTAAGGCGATCTAATAGCTCATGACTGGTTTTTCTCCTCGTCATAAATTGACGCTGGTAAAAGCGATCTGAATAATTAAGCAGGGATTCGAGCTGGGTGATAATGATATCATGACTAAACTTATCCATATTATTATGATACTCTTGCCTGATGTTACCCATGATCTGCATAAGGGTGGCTTCTTCCTTATCCGAAAGGAACAAAGCTTCATTTACCGCGTAATCAAAAAACCCGTATTGACCAATCTTTTTTGCCAGTGGTGTACTCCATAAAAAGTCGGGATGAAAAAGCAGTAACCAGCCCGATTGTTCGGGGCTGGCGTATTTCTGCGGATCGAAACTACCGATCTGGCCAGGCGACATAAAGCTAAGTACGCCTTCGTCAAAATCATACGTTTGCTGTCCATATTTGAATTTCACAGGCGCCTTAAATCCCCTTTTGAGAGAAATATTATAGAATCCATTCATCACATTGCCCGGTATGCCTTCTGGTATATGCTCAAAAGGTTTAATGTCAACCACGCTGATCAGCGGATGCCCGGGTGCAGGGGCTCCTATTAATTTATGAAAATCACTGATCGTTTTAATCCGGTACGGCTGGTCTTTTTTCATAATGCAAATTGATTATTTTTTTTGATAAACTTTTAAGGCCTCTGCTACGGCTTGTTTGTAAGAGAGCGGTTTGCGCGGCAATAGGTTTCTGATAGCAGAGGGGTCACCAATAAGATCTGATCCCAATCCACCCAGCGCTCCTTTGATAGCTCCTTTCGGTGATCTGGCTATGCGTTCGATAAGTGGCGCAGCAAATCGTAAAAGGCTTAATGGAATATGGATCTTTTTAGGATGAGCATGACCAATGACGTCGGCCGCTTCATCGATCAGCTGATCGCCCGTTAATATGTCATCACTGCCCACTTCATAGCACCGACCATAAGCTTTCGGTTCATTCAATACACCTATCAGGTTATAAACCAGGTCGTCAATGGCAATACTGCGAAATCTGTTACGGCCATCCCCTATTACAAAAGCCGTGCTTTTTTGCGCATTCGCCAACACCATATTGAATCCCTGCCCGCCAATACCGACGATCATGCCCGGTTGGATCACGGTCACATCCAAACCGCTGTTTAAAAGATATTGCTGTGTTTTCCATCTTCCACCGGTCCAGGCATCTTTAGCGTCAGCTGAAATACCGAGAGACGTAACGTAGACAAGGCGGCGAACGTTATGCAGGTTGCAACCTGCGACAATATTGTGGAGCGCATTCATTTCGATATCCATGAAACCAAGTTCCGATGTGCCTTTTTGCTGAGGTGCAAGGGTATGAATGGAAACGTAAACGGCATCTGTTGACTCAAGCGCATGCTGCACAGATATAGGATCTGTGAAATCACCTTTGACGATCTCGCAGCCGCGTTTAGCTAATTCTTTTAATTTATCCGGGCTACGTGCGAGGCAGCGTACTGTATAACCCTTTGATAATAACTGGTTGGTTAAATAACCGCCAATAAATCCTGATGCACCAATGACTAAGATCCTTTTCATAATTAATTTATTTTATAATGTAAAGGTCTTCACAAAACCAGTGTAGCATGTGACCAAACCAGGTTAAGTTGTAGCCGAAATCGACCTGTCGAGGTTGTTAGAAACACAATAATTTATATAAATATCCAATACTCCGCCTGACAAAATCAAGAAATACGCAAACAATCAAATTCTGCAGCCCTTTTTAGGATCGCCGATAAATATTTACATAGATTAGCATTTTGATGTTCGATAGAAACGGAGAACTATAACTACTTATGAAAGATTTTATAAATCAATTTCAGGAGTTTTCGCAGCTTGACGATGCCGCGAAGCTTGATCTGATTACCGTTGCAAGGTTACGGAATTTTAAAAAAGGTGAAATTATTCTCCCGGAAGGTAATATTTGCCGCCATCTTTATTTTGTAAATAAAGGCCTGGTTAAAATATTTTCCTTCAAAAACGATAAAGAGTTTATCATGCGCTTTTTTTCCGAATCGCAGATCTTCGCGGTGTTCGATAGCTTCATAACGAAAACACCCTCCGACTTTACCATCATTGCCCTGGAAGATTCGTTAGTGACCATGATCAGTCATACTGAAATGGAAACGCTCAGCAGCAAACACCGCACGATAGAAATTTTTTTCAGAAAAGTCATCTCAGACACCACTGTCCGTAAGACTAAAAGAATTCAGGAAATGCTCGGAGAAGATTCAACCTGGCGCTACCAAAATTTTATAGAAGAAAACAAACAC
>JBDSLD010000382.1:0-23859 GCA_039916545.1 Ferruginibacter sp. | reverse complement strand
TCCACAGCCGGCAGGCTGCGTAACCGGAACGCTGCTGTTTTTGCTTCTTTGAAAAAATAGGCTGCGCATTTTTTCAATTCCGATTTCATCGGAACCGAACCAAAAAAGGCAGCTAACCCGGTTACTGGTGGTAGAAGATCAAACAGTCGCCACACTTAAATGCCTTTTATTAAGCAGCTCAGTAATATTTTATTGTAGGCCATTTATTTAGTTTCAGATTAATATATTCAACAAGAAAAATCTCCATAATCCATTGTCTGTAAAGGTTTTCAGCGTTTTCTTGCAGACACTAAATAACGTAGAATACCTGCATTTAATTACAGAAGAGTATTTAGCGAAAAATTCCGCCGGCAAAATTGCAAGCCTTGAGGAGTGGAAAGAAACCGGTAAGTCTTATGGATTCGGCCCGGGCATTGTCAATAATGCAAAGTGGGCAAGGGAATCTTTTTTGGGCCCGGTTTATACTGTCGCCGGCTACCTGGGAGCCACGCAGTTTCCGCATGTTCATGTCAGACTGCCTATGAACCGGGAAAAGTGACTTACGCAAGAAACATGCGCTTTGATCCTGAATTGATTATTATCTAATGACCAGAGCAGGATATAAGAAAGCCGTCTCACAACCATAAAGCGGTTTTATTAACAAAGCCTCACCGGAATTTTGTTGCCAAAAAAAATTAAAGACCATTTGATGAGGGGCAAGAAATTATACAGGCGACACAATGCAATGTGATTTTGTAAACGGCACTTAAAATAAAAAAAGTTCCTGAGGCCAGGCAGGGACTTTACCGGATAACTGAGCTGGTCTTTTTGCCTGCATATCTTCAATTTGGCCAATGTCTCAGATGGGGGCACTTTGTATTGAATTTTAAACAGAGATATGAATCAACGTTTGCATAAGTACAGGTCGATCATCGCCGGCCATATTTATTAGTATTTTATTTAGCTGAAATATGTCAAAAAAAAGTTCTTCCGGAATAAAATAAAGAGAGATGTGAT
This sequence comes from Ferruginibacter sp., assembly GCA_039916545.1. Taxonomy (GTDB): domain Bacteria; phylum Bacteroidota; class Bacteroidia; order Chitinophagales; family Chitinophagaceae; genus Ferruginibacter. Next base: position 22,863 of record JBDSLD010000382.1, on the reverse strand, counting down.
AACAAAAGCATAACACGAAATATCATTCCTTACTTCCCGTTTGGCTATTTTTGCTCTTCCAATAAATTTTTTAATGAATAAAATTAAGGGTGAGCTTTCTTTTCTTGCATTTATTTTACTAATTCCATTGCCTGGTATTCCACAAGAGATTTCTTTACCAAAATGCAACCATCAATTTATCGTAATCGCACACAGGGGCGACCATACCAATGCCCCGGAAAATACACTTGCAGCATTTCAGCACGCCATTGATGTGGGGGTTGATTTTATTGAGATTGATCTCCGGACAACAAAAGACAGTCAATTGGTGATCATGCACAATATGTCGGTTAACCAAATGACCGGTTATGATGGTAATATAAAAGATATTTTATTCGATTCCCTTCGTCAAATAAAAGTAAGGGACAAACTTCATTCCGGGTGGGGAGTTCATCTCATTCCATCTTTCAGCGAAGTATTGAAATTATGCCACGGAAAAATAAATATCTACCTCGACTTTAAAGACGCATCTGCTGAAGCCGCCTATAAAGAAATTCTGCGTGCGGGAATGGAAAAAAATATGGTGGTTTATATAAATGAACAGCATCAATTCACAGAATGGAGAAAAATAGCGCCCCAAATGCCATTGATGATGAGCCTTCCTAAAGTGGTAGGCACAAAACAGGCGATGACGCAATTACTGGATGTATTGAAGGTGGATGTATTGGATGGCAGCTATGATGAATATAATTCGGCAACTATCCTGGCTGCGAAAGAAAAGCATGTACCTGTTTGGGCAGATATTCAATCCGCAAGTGAAGGAATTGATGATTGGGATAAGGCCATGGCGTTGGGTTTGGCAGGATTACAAACGGATCACCCGCAAGCATTGATTGACTATCTGAAAAAGAAAGGGATCAGGTAGATAATGCGTTTGACATATTTAGCAATTAGTAAAAAATATACGAACAAATGGAAAGAATTATTATCGCGCTGGTGTGGATCTGCGCTATTACTGGCAGTGTCAAAGCTCAAAAAAAACAGCCGCTGAATTATCCGCAAAAACGTCCCAAAAATATCATCCTCATGATTGGTGATGGGATGGGTGCCGCCCAGGTTTATGCCGGCTTAACTGCCAACAAAGGTTCGTTAAATTTAGAGCGATGTTCATTTATTGGATTTCACAAAAATCAGTCTTCTGATAGTTATGTTACAGATTCAGGCGCAGGGGCAACTGCTTTTTCCATTGGTAAAAAAACATACAATGGGGCTATTGGTGTCGACTCTGCAAAACTGGCCCATATCACAATTCTTGAAATGGCCGCAAACCGTAAACTGGCAACCGGCCTGGTGGTGAGCTGTTCCATTACACATGCAACGCCCGCAGCTTTTATAGCGCATCAACCTTCAAGAGGTATGGTGGAAGATATTGCAAATGATTTTCTGAGAACCAGCATCGATGTTTTTATCGGTGGCGGTAAAAAACATTTTGCCCAGCGTAAAGACGGCAGAAACTTATTAGATAGTTTAAAAGAAAAAGGTTACCAGGTACTGGATACACTTCCGGAAATTGTGAAAGTGAAATCGGGCAAACTGGCCGGCTTTATCGCGAATGATGAACCGCCTAAAGTATCCGAAGGCAGAGGTGACCAGTTACTGCAATCCTCCAAAACGGCTTTAGGCATACTTCAACAAAATAAAAAGGGATTTTTTCTGATGATTGAAGGCTCTCAAATTGATTGGGGCGGACATGCGAATGACGGGGATTATGTAATTAGTGAAATGCTCGATTTTGATAAAGCGATTGGCGCGGTACTTGACTATGCTGAAAAAGATGGCAATACATTGGTAATTATTACTGCTGATCACGAAACAGGAGGCTTGGCCCTAACTGGCGGAGATATGAAAACAGGAAAAGTTGAAATGAAGTTTATTACTGGAGGTCATACTGGCGTGATGATCCCCGTCTATGCCTTCGGTCCCGGAGCGGAAATCTTTTCTGGTATCTACCAAAATACAGAAATATTTATAAAAATGAAAAATGCATTTGGCTTTACAAATTAAATCAGCGAGTCTTTTTTAAATGATTGAATAATGAAAGAATTTTGCATATGCCCCTACAACAACACAGGTATTTCGAATGTATTTTGAAAAGCCAGCACCCCTTATTTTTAAAATGGCAGCTTCTTTTTTTCATTTTTGTTAATTTCGATCATGCCTGCTCTAAAACGTTTTTCACTACCCTGATTGAACAAAAATATTTTGTCAACCAGGTAAATAAGGAGTACACCATAATATTTATTATCACGAGAAAGACATAACCTTTCATACATATGTTTGATTAGCTGTAATCATTCCGGCATGTTGACCCAACTACAAATTAATAATTGTTCGAGGCTTTTGATATTCTTTGCTTCTCGCCAAACAAGGGAGCGATGTCCGTAACAAAGGTTTGGTCAGACTGTCCTTTTATTGTTAGCTAATTATCGAATTCATTAACAGCATCTGCAAAAACTGATTAAAAAACTGCTGTATGATAAATTTCTTTGTATACCAGAAAGACATCATGCCATTAGAACCCTGCACGGATGACTTTCCAGGTTCAGAAAAACTTCCTTTGACAGATCTCCCGTATTTTTCATAAACTTGCTTATGCAAAACAGGGTCAAAAAAAGTTATCTTCTGCTGTCAATACTTTTTTACCCCGCGTTTTATATCGTAGTCTTTTCGCAGTATAAGCCTGCAGATCTCATTATCGCTACCCGCTATCTCACCCCGACAGACGGCATTGCTTCACGTGAAATCTTTTGTGCTCTTCAGGATGAAGAAGGCTTTATGTGGTTTGGTACGCGCAACGGGTTGAACCGGTATGATGGTAAAAATTTTAGACTCTTCTCCAAACAAAATAATGGGTTGGCTGAAAATAAAGTTATCCAGTTAGCAAAGGATAATAATAAGCATCTGTTTATTGTATATGGGAATCCGGGATATGCACGCAGTGCCATGCGAATCGATGTGATGGACCTCAACACCCATAAATTAAAATCACTGAAAGAAACTTTTCCCAACTTACCCTTTAATGAAGACTATGTTTATTGGATAGCAAATGGAGGCGATGACCTTTGTTTTTTGGTAGCTAACCCATTTCAATATTGGCGGCTAACATCAAAAGGATTTGAGATGAAGCTGGCAATGAAGAGCTGGGATATGCCAGGAATCCCGAAGGAAAATTGGCTCACTGCAAATGGAAAACACCATACCACCACCGGCCCTTCCTGCCAGTTCTATAAAGATTGTGCGTTACTGAGGCTATCAGATAGTTTGCCGCAATATTTTTGTACAGCTGCAACATCAGCTGCCATTAAATTTTCAGAGGGCAGGTTGATCAACCCTGACAAACAACTCGCATTTATTCCAACTGGTTTATCCGCTAAGCCTTCTACCAAAGCAAGTGACAAAAAAAGAATTGATACGGCCACTCCCTTTTTGAAGGGAGAAGTCTCTTATCTGGTGGGTGACTTTTCAAACGCGCTGATTTATACGGCCAAAGATGGTTTGTACCTGTATGATCACATTTCACTAAACAGGTTGTTAATGCCCGACAAATTAAATATTTCTGACGGGTATGGGCTCAATAGTTATTTCATAGACAATCAAAACAATATTTGGATTTGTACTTCAGGCGGGCTGATCAAAATAAAAATGGCTAAAAATCTCTTCCTGCATTACTTCACCAGGCAACAATCGAAAGATAGTGCCGACCACCAGGTAAGAGGTATATATGCTGATGAGGTGGGAAATGTGTATGGTGCGGTATGGACAAAATTCTATTACCATAATAGCCACAGTGATGGGTTCTCAAAAATAGGAAAGGATAATATCATTTACGGCTTATGCCGCTGCATGAATAAAATCTATGCGGGGGAAGCAAATATTTATTCATTCGAAGCTGATAAAGAAAAAGTTCTAAAAAGATTGACCGCTGGCAACCTAAAAGAAATATGGTCCATCGATTCACTGGCTCCGGATAAATTATTGGTCGGAAGCACGGAAGGAATTCTAACGTTTAATATACCTAACAATAGTTTCGCAGCACTCTCCTATTCATCAGACCAAATACCCAAAGCGAAATTTATTTATCGGTTTATAAAAAGAAAAGATAGAAAAATTTGGGCGGTGGCACAAAATGGGTTGTACGAGTTGAATGAAAATGCTGATACCGTCACAGATTATTTTGGTAAAGGTAGCCCGGACTCATCTCACCGCTTACCTTTTGAAATATTGGACGACGCTTATGAAGATAACGCCGGCATTTTTTGGTTTGCAACAAATGGGGAAGGTTTATTCAGATGGGACAGCTATAAAAAGACCCGTATGTCTAAACAGCAAGCGTTCAGGCAATTTAATAGTGCAGACGGGTTGCCTTCGGATATTTTGTACAGGATTGAAAGCGATGAGGAGAACAATCTCTGGATAAGCACCGACAATGGCTTAATGAGATTTAACACAAAAAATTACAGCGTGCACACTTATTTAGGTGCAGACGGTATCTCTCACAATGAATTCAACAGGGCATCTTCTTTCAAGGCAAATGATGGCAGGTTATTTTTTGGAGGATTGGATGGCATCAACGCATTTTATCCAAAGCAATTCACGGGTGATTCTTCTCAATTCAACATTCCCCTCCGTTTGATCTCGTTCAATCAATTCATAGGAAGTAGTGACAGGCTAATCGATAAAACAAGTGAGCTGATTCAGCAAAATAAGATCACGCTGAATCCCGGGGACAAATTTTTTACCCTGGAATTCCAGCTGCTTGATTTTGAAGAAAGCAGTCGTTATGCCTACATGATAGCCGGTGTTGATAAAGAATGGAATTACATCAACGAAAATTCCATTCGCATTAGCGGGTTGCCCTATGGAAATTTTAATCTACACATCAAAGCGCAGAACTTTAAAGGTGCCTGGAGTAAAAATGAGCTTACCATTCCGGTCAATGTGGTTACTCCTTTTTACAAAACATGGTTCTTCTATTTTATAATCCTGTTCGTTTTAATAGTATTGATCTACGGGTTTATGTACTTTCGCACGCGTACGCTTGAAAAAGCCAATGCGAGGTTAGAAGAAATAGTTGGTAAGCGTACTTTACAATTGCAGGATTCACTGAATCAAAAGGATGTGTTGCTGAAAGAGATCCATCACCGGGTTAAAAATAACCTGCAGATCATCAGCAGTATGCTGGAACTGCAGGCCGCAAATGCTGAAGATGATCTATTGAAACAGGCATTGATTGAAGGACAGACCAGGGTTCGTTCTATCGCCCTTATCCATCACCGGTTATATGAAAACGAAAGCCTGGGGGAAATAGAATTTGGTGGATTTCTAAAGGACCTCTACAAACAGGTAGCTGCAGTTTTTCAGAAATCAGAACAACAGGCTGAACCTTTCTATGATGTTCCTGAAACCAACTTCGACATTGATACTATAGTTCCGTTGGGGCTCCTGGTAAATGAACTTTTCACCAATTCTTTCAAGTATGCTTTCGGAGATAATCAGCCGGGCAAGATATGGATGCAGATGGCCGAACCGCAAAAAAAGAATTATATATTTACCTATAAAGACAGTGGCCCGGGCCTTCCGGAGGGTTTCGATATTCAAAAAGCGTCATCGCTTGGCTTACGGCTAATCTACCGGTTGGGCAAACAATTAGGAGGTAATGTACTATACGATCAAAAAGAAAATACTTTTACGATAAAATTTACAGATTCACTTACACGAAAGCAGGATGAATAAGATAAAAATAGGAGTGGTTGAGGACGAAGTTATTATTGCAGACAGCATTTGCGCGGTATTGCTTCAACTGGGGTATGATACTGCAGAACCTGCTTCCAGCTATTCAGAGGCCCTGGAAATGATCGCAAGAGAAAAGCCCGACCTGATGCTGCTCGACATTAATCTCGCAGGCAGTAAAGATGGCATACAACTGGCTGTTGAAATAAAAAAAAGCTATGACCTGCCGTTTATTTTTCTCACGGCAAATTCGGATAATGCTACTGTTGAGCGTGCTAAAATGGTGGAGCCGCCAGCTTATCTTGTAAAACCATTTAATAAGAATGAACTGTTCACTTCTATCGAGATTTGCCTTTCAAATTACAGCAGGCAAAAAAACAGAAACGCTTTTGTAACTGATCGCCCAAATTTGATTATCAACGATGCCCTGTTTATTAAAGATGGATATATTTTTGTTAAAGTCTTATTTAAAGACATCTATTATTTGCAAAGCGATCATGTGTATGTAAAAGTGTTTACCAGGGATAAAGAATTTTTGATCCGTTCTTCCCTGCAGGGATATGCAGAAAATTTTGATCCTGCAAAATTTTTCCGCATCGGTAAAAGTCATATTATCAACGTAGACCATATCGAACAAATGGATGGTGCCAGCGTGACAATACACGGCAAGGAGCTTGCAATGGCTAAGCCACAACGGGATGAGTTGTTTAAGCGCCTTCGTTTGGGATAATTTGAAACCTTCTTCATAGCAGTAACGGTGCAGGTGTTTTGTTTCGATGGCCTCTTGCACCGGAAATGTTTAGTTACAATCCCTTTTTGATTTATATAGCGTTAGCCGGTCCATATTGCAACACAAGTCTAATAAAATGATCAGTGATGCTATATTTTGGTGGTTTATATACAAAGCTTGGCGTTTCAGAACATTTTTTACGCATTGGGTCCCTCCCGTTTTATTATTGTAAAATGCTTGTTGGGATAGGAAAGGTGCAACACGCAATCAGACCAAATCGAAATTCCCGGCAATGGATCTAAACTATAAGTAAAAATTATATTTTATGAAGGAAAAAATAATGCTCAATACCGCCGCTGCGGGGCTGTTAACGGGTTGCATATTAGGCATGATCGGTTCAGTAGTGCCTTCTGACCTAGCCCGAAATATGCTATGGGCTATTGATAGTTGTGGGCTTATTTTGGCAGCCACATTGTTAGCGCTTTACTTCTTTCGAAATGAACATGATATAACTGCTGCCGGCTTTTTTATATTTGCCATCGCTGAAAGCATAGTGTTCTTTAGTTGCGCAGGAGATTTAACGAACAACATTCCTGCCTTTGGAACAGGCGTCTGTCTGTGGGCCTTGTCTATTGGCGTTATAAGCACTCAAAGAGCATTTCCCTTGTTGATACGCGCCACCGGAACAATCTCATCCGTATTATTTTTTATCGTTGCCTTCCTCATATTTACGGGGCATGCTATAACAGCTTTAACAAAGCCCCTGCCTTTTTTCGCTTATCCATTTTATGCAACCACACTTGCCGGATGGGCATGGACAATGCTGTATAAAAAAAATAATTTTTCCGCAGCATCAGTTAAGTAAGACGGGGATGCCGATTCTTTTAATGGAGGCGTTTCGTCGCGTTTCTCTTTTTTGGGCACCAATCTAAAACACTCGTGCGAGGGGAAATTACAGAACAACCATACCTATTTTCAGAACACCTCATTCCCGTTTCAGCTCATTTCCTTGATGAAATAATACTTTAAGCGCTTATTGCAATTGTTTTATTATTCACTGCAACAACCATCTGTGCCGATCCTCGACCTCGATAAATATCCCAACTCAAAAAGCGATGAGCAATTATGCCCTCATTGCCACCAGGCGATATTTCGCATTTCGCGTACCTGGTACGACCGCATGATCAACCTAATCTCATTTGGGTTAAAAAGAAGGGCCCGTTTCAAGTGCCGTGCCTGTCACAAAGAGCTGATCAAAACCACCCTGGATTAAATCCGTAAAAGCCGGATGCACAAAAAAACAACTGTACTTGATTTTGCCTTTTCAGAACATTATTTATACAAATGCATGATTACTTTTTAATGTCGTGTGCTGAAATTGTTATCCCTGTGAATCAGTATAACCCAACAACTAAGAGTAAAGTCACAAAGAAAGAGCTATAAGTATTGAAATCAAAACTTTCTGTTGATTTTTCGAAATCTTACCCGCTAAAAATAATTGTTGCGGAGGATAATACCGCCAACTGAGCATGTTGAAACTGTACTATTCTCCACCCAGGAATTTTATCTGAATGAAACAATAAGGTGTTTTTTTTTGATCGAACATCGGAAATCCAGCACATTTTATAAATGCTTACAGGAAAAAAAATGCTACCTGCAAACTGCACTTTCCTATTTGAAATCGGTTCTTTATTTGAATTTTAAATTCAGACTGATAATATTTGAATTGAAGTTAGTACTCCTGATGTAATGGCCGTAACGGATCTCTATCATGCTGAAGTGTTCATTTCCCAGTACACCTTTGGGTGGTGCAAACCTAAAACCAGCTCCTATAAAATGACTGTCAAATTTGGACAAGTCGTAGTTGCTGGTATAGAATACATCTGACGCAGTATGCGCCATGTAGGGTGCAAAATATTTTACAGCGCTCTGGTGATAATATCTGTAATATGGCGCAACGGAAAAGAATGGTGTAAGCTTAATGACCGTCTCTATATCAGCTGTGTGAGCAGTAAGTCCCCAATCATCATGATAAAAGCGGTAGAAAGAACGGATGATGACCTTGTCACCCAAAAAATAATTGGCCCGGATACCGATGGGTATTTTAAACCGGTTTGATGGCAGTGACTCAACTTTTAGCGTATTGTCGTTAAAATATACCCGGTGAAAAGGCAGGCCAAGATAGCCACTCTGCCGGGCGAGGTCAAGCAGGAACAATAACTGCAACTTCTGATTTACCACCTGCGAATAAGACAGCGAACCACTGAAGGATTTTCGTGGTGTCGTGGCATATTGTATATGATCGCGGTCGGGTGCGCCCGGTACGTAGCCGCTTCTTAACTCAATCGGAAATATCAACGAAACCTTGTCAAGATAAGCCTGCGCTTTAACCGTTATCTCCCGGTTATTGTCTTTTGATTTCATGGAAAAGCTTGCTCCGAAACCAACCGATTTATAATCGAATTCAGAAGAAGCAGACGCATTGAGACCAAAAGTGGTTCCTTTCTTTTCATTTTCTACAGACCATGACAAAGACGGATAGATGCGGATATCATGAGACGATGCAGAGGAATTGGCTTTCAGGTCTATCTTGTCTGAAGATGCGGAAGTATAAGTATCCGCACCCAATTCAACCGAATAGGTATGTTTTCGAAACTTTTTGTCATACCTGGCAAATTTCACATCGATTATATTGGCAATATCTGTGAGCTTCTCCGTTCCTACTCCGCCTGTCACCGCTGAGTTATCACCTTTTTGACGATAATAGCTGCTTACAAGGTTAACTTCTTCCAACTTCAATTTCCGATTCTTGTATTGTGTCGAATCCGTTTGTGTATTGGTTTGTGCAAATGCCGCTACCAGGTTCAGGTATAGCCCGACCACCGCAAGACATATTTTTTTCATCACTAAATTTTATGTGCAATAACAATAAATTACTTTTTAGACAGCCTTCTTATACCAGAGCGGGGATGATCAATTACAACCACATCCGCCCCCTGTTTTTCCACCATTTACCCCAGAGGCGCCTTCGCGGTAAGCTTGAAAGCTCATCTCTGTTTTTTGGATCTTACGGGCACCCAATTCCATTTCGGAATCGTTCAGTTTGCCCTTTTGATATGCCTTTACTGTGGTGCAGGAAGCAATGGAAAATATAAGTCCAAGGCAAATTAAAATAAAGGTTGTTGTTCGTTGCAGGGTCATAAAATATTTATGTTTGTTGAAGTATGTATAGTATCCAATTCGTCAACTATGATGCATCCTATACCTTTTATCTGGTTGATCATATTCAACCCTGTCCTTATGCCCATTACCATCACCGGTGTGGCCATTGCGTCAGCAATTTCCGCATTCGGACTTATGATGGTGACACTTTTTATGCCCTGCACCGGCAGGCCCGTCCTGGGGTCGATCGTATGGGAATATTTCTTACCGTTGATAACAACAAATTTCTCATAATTGCCCGACGTTGCCACAGACATATCAGTAATATTCATCCAGGAAAAAGCGTCCCTGACCTTGTCGGGATTGGCAATACCAATTGTCCATGGTTTTCCACCTGGTTGATAACCCCAGGTAGTCAGGTCGCCTGCTGCATTGACTATCCCACTTTCTACACCATTTTTTTGTAATACATCTTTGGCACGTTCAGCTGCATACCCTTTTCCAATGCCGCCAAAGCCTATTCGCATGCCCTTATCTTTTAGAAAAACCGTTTGTGCATCATCGTTGATCAGTATGTTTTTATAGTTGATGTGTTTTACCAAAAGTCTGGCGGTTTCTCTATCTGGAAGGGTAGTCATATCCTTGTCGAAGTTCCATAATCTTTTATCAATAGCGCCGTAACTTATGTCGAATGCGCCTTGGGTTATTTCAGATATTCTTTTTGAACGGCTGATAAGATCGATTACTTCTTTATCAACTTTCACCGGCGTTATGCCAGCGTTGCGATTGATAAGGTTGGTTTGGCTGCTCTCATCGAAAGTGGTCAACAATCTCTCTATTCTTTGTATCTCGCTAATGGCGGATTCCATGCATTTGCCTGCAAACGCCTCATCACCTTCACCTGCCACTACGCTTATCTCAAAACGGTTACCCATGAGTTTAAGCACGCGTTTAAAAATTACCTTTTCGACGGTCACAGTTTCACTTATTTGCATCGCATAATTGTTTAAGCAGCGCAACGTATTTATCCGGGCTAATATCAGGAAAGCCATCCCACTCCTTTATTACCCTGCCATTTTCATCCAATAATAAAGTGAGCGGAAATTTCCCATTGGAATTATATATATCGGCAAGCGATTCATTTAGTTTTACTTGTTCGATGCTAAGTTTATTTTTATTACTCCTTGGGAAATCAGCATTTACCAATACCAGGTTAGGTGTAGAAAAGTCGACAAATTCTTTACTCTCGAAAATTTCTTTCCGTAAGCGGATACAAGGTCCGCACCAATCTGATCCTGAGAAGTTTAATAAGATAAGTTCATGCTTAGCTGAGGCTGCTTTTTTAGCTTCATTAAAATTAGTTAGCCAGCCCGGTAGGGATGAATTAAAAAAAAACAATAAGAGGAGAACTATAAGTTTCAAGAGTATGATTTTATGCAAGATAACTTTAATCTTAAAAAGAAGATATTACAGTATATAAATTAACCATGCTTTAACCGGTTCCATAAGTAACAATAAATTTTATGGTGCCAAATGATTTCCTGGTTCGAATTGCATCTGCCTAAAATTGTAATATGTTTTGGCGCCCTTCACTTTTCTATCTCATTATGAAAACTATTGCTATGTTATCCGATGCGTTTGAAAAAGTAATTGAACGCAAAATTAATAGTCAGGCAGTTCTGTTCCTATGAGAAAAATCAGGTTTTACCTTGATGTTGCTCATGAAACCAATGACATAGTCAAGGTAAATTTGCCATTAGAATGTAACAGAATTTTGTCATTCAGACGAAATGCTCCTCTAATGAAATTTAAAAAATAGGAAAATGTTAGGAGAACTTAATCAAAACCAAATCAACAACTTGCTTTCCAGCCAGGTCCTTGGAAAAATAGCGTGTTCAGATGGAAACCAACCTTATATCGTCCCGGTAACATACACCTTTGATGGAGAATATATCTACGGACAAACCAATGAGGGAACAAAACTTGAAATACTTCGAAGAAATCCCAAGGTCTGTTTTGAAATAGACTGTATGCTAAATGTGCGTAACTGGCAGAGTGTAATTGTTTATGGAAAATTCGAAGAGTTAGCAGGTGAGGCAGCAGAGAATGCCAGGAATATACTTTTCAACCGGGTTTATCCGATGATGACCAGTACAACACTCCACACATATGGCCATGAGGAGATGGGCAAACTGGACGATGGAACGCGTGTGAAAACCACCATGTACAGAATTAAAATTACAAATGTTACCGGTAGGTTCGAAAGGGAATAAGCTTTGCTGACCAATGTGGTTTTTCCAAAATATCATTGACAGTATCCGGGTAGTTCTGGGATGGAGAAACATAAAATTGTAAGTATATTGTTTGAGGAAAATAAATATTGCATCAATATTTTAAATACAAAAACAATAGTTCGCGACCATCATTTTTTGTTGTTATGTTGTAATTTTTTAAGCACTATACCCATAGTTTTTCGTGGAAGCTTTGTGTGATAATGTTTTCCTGGATGATCATCATTTACTTAAACAATTAACAAAATATATTAAGGCCATTTAATAGCCCTTGCACATTACTTCAAGGAATTACTCACCTAATCGCAGATTCGGAATCATTGCTTACCGTGTTCGTAACGGCCATTTTTTACATCGACCTTTATGCGGTAACTGCTGGGCTCGGAAGCTCAAAGTCTACCCTCTTTAAACGTGCCTCTTTATCAAAAAAAGGGGGATCATGGCGGCAAATCCGAGATTACCCGGCACTAACAATGAATTGCCATTACCGGAACACGGCTGTGCAATATGAGTTGCCTGGTATGACTTTTATGAATTAATCTTTCCAGGAAGCTATGCCGTTTAGGTAATACAACCAACATGTCTATATCATTATTTTCGACGAAGTCAAGAATACCCTGATCTGTGTCGGCATTGTCAATGAAATTAAAATGGGGCTTTATTGGCGCAAGAATTTCCTGCAACATTCCAGATTCATAAACAATTTCAGGATCAAATACTTCCCGCTTACCGGTATTCAGCACAAACAAAGCGGCGTCAAAATCTTTTATCATCATTTTAATCTTTTCCATTCGCATAGAATTAATTACGTGATCGAAATCGCAGGCCAGCCCAATTTTTTTAACAGAGGAATAGACGGCTCCCACCGGCACAGTGATCACCGGCCACATCAGCTGCTTCATTGTATGGACCGCATGCCCGCCAAATAAAAAACGTTCTGTGGAGGTAGTTCCCTGGCAACCCATCACTACGCTGTGGGGTTCAACGAGTTTACACACTGACTCGAGTACAGGAAAAAAAAGGCCCGTTATTATTTCAATATCAATGGCTAATTTGTAGTCGGCTTGTTGCATCAATTGCGCCTTTAAATGATTCATTTCTTCCACAGCTTCCTTCCTCATATCTTCCTCGGTATAAACTGTAGGAATATCCGGATAAATAGCCGGTATTTGACATACGTGCAGCAAAACCAGCCTGGCGCTTATGGACAAGGCCATTTCTACTGCATAGTGGGCGGCATTTAATGCAGCAGGTGAAAAGTCTGTTGGGATCAATATGGTTTTCATGATTTATTTTTTAAGTTTTGATATGTTTAATTATTTGCCTGTAGCCTGTTTGTATTCCGTACCGGGATGACAAAGTTCCACTTTGGCTACATTGATATTTATTGACGCACTAACGTAAGGTATGCCTAAGCCCAGGCCTCTTATTATAAGCAGGAAGGTTATAAAACCAGTCAGCACAGGATATGCACTCCTGATTTTTCGTCGCAACCTTATGCTGGTTAATTGCCAAAAAATGAAAGGCTCCACATAATGGGCAGTGTACCCAGACCAAACGACCCCATAAAGACGGCACTTTTGAAAGGAGAAGCATATGCTATAGCTCCAGCAAGGCCATATAAACTAATCCGCATGGTAACAGGCCATTTAACATACCTATTGCGAACAAGGACGAATAACTTCGATTTAAAAATAAACGGTCTAAAACGTACCTGATCTTCGTTGTGTACTTGGCAGATAAACGATTTGTAGAAATATTTAAACCTGGAATTTTGGGGATAACCAATGTCAATAAAATAATAATACCTATTGTGATAGATAGCCACTGTTGTAAGCCAAATACGTAAAACCCCTTGCCCGTTAATCCAAACAGCCAAACTAAAATACTGTATGTTATGATTCGCCCGATATTATATAAAAAACTGCCAGCAAATTTTGAAAAATCACTACTGCTTACAAGCGGCAGTTGCGTATCGCTTAAAAATTGCACCCGTCTTTCTAAGGCAGCTGCATCATCAAGGTAATCAAAGCGCCCGGAGGTAAATTTTTCCTTAGCCTTAATATCCAGGTTGTTGTCAGGATTATAATAATTACAGAGGTTATTTTCATGGAGCAACAAATAAACCTGTTTACAACCTTTACAACAAAAGCATTTAGTAGCTGCTTGTATTACCGAAAGACAGGCATCCCCGCAATGAAAGCAGTCTTGCTTAAATGATTTAACTTTTTCAGTATTAGCCATTAAAATCAAGGTTATGTTCTGCGGCAAAGATGCGCAATGCAAAGTTTGATTTGGCTGACAAATGTCAGAACAGGTGATGACTGATATCATCAATTCCTCCACACGACATTGCTCATTAAGTCGTTACTTATCATCGGTTTGAAGACGGCGGCGCAAAAGCCTCTTCTGCCTTACTTGCCGGCAGTCGGCGAACCCGTTTTAATTGCTGTAGATTTGCAATAAAGTCATCAAAAATGTTTAAGCATAAAGGCAAAAGCAGAACTTATATTCATAATTTGCGGCTGGCCTCGGTACTTTCTTTTGTGGCCGGCATTGTAAATATTACGGGCCTGTTATCGGTAAAGGTGCTCACCACAAATGTTACCGGGCATTTTGCATATTTTTCGGAAGAGTTATTAAATAAGAATTATGGAATTTCGATCGTTTATTTGTTTTTTATTCTATGTTTTTTAATCGGTGCTTTTGTATCGAACTTGTTGACAGAAATAGTTTCGCGGATAAGGCCGCAGATCTCTTATGCTTTTCCGCTGGCTATTGAAATCATTATCTTAAGTATAATCGGGATGTATGGTACCCGGGCAGCTCTGTCAAGCGCCAACGGCCAATTAATTGCCTGCGCCCTACTCTTTGCAATGGGCCTTCAAAATTCCCTGGTAACAAAAGTATCGCAGTCTGTAGTCAGAACTACCCATTTAACCGGCTTGTTCACAGACCTGGGAATTGAACTTTCACAACTTTTTTTCTACCGGGGTATTGCTGAATTTAAACAACTTTCAAAAAGTATTTATTTAAAGCTGGCCATCATCTGCTGTTTCTTTTTGGGTTGCACTGCAGGCGGATTTATTTTTAAACGACTTGAACTGAAAACACTCCTTTTTGCGGCTTTTTTTTTGATAATCGCGTTCTTTTATGATAATATTCTTTTTTACTTTTACTATTTTAAGCGTAAAATCCAGTACAGGTAAGATCATGTCCCAATGCGATTTCAATGCGTTTGCTGTGGATGCAAATACCATTTTGGGGTAAATAATCTTTTCCTAATGCCGTTAAACAATTGGCTGCATGGGGTGTGACTGATAAATTTACTTAAAAAACCATCTTCCGACACCTGGTGTAAAATCCCCCTTTCGCCATTTCAAATTGCCCCTCTAAAAAACGATTTCAAAAAGTTATCAAGAATGTGTAATAAACTTGAAGGGATTTGAATTGTTGCAGCTCCCTCATTTGTAAATTATAGTTAGCTACTATTCTGGGAGGTTAGTAAGAAATATAAGAGAGGCTACCAGTAAAACCAATTTGTATGCAAATTGTATACAAATCCTGAAAAAGAAAAAAGGGCTCAAATCAATGAAACCCCCTCCTAGTGCTGGTGACCTCATCAGGGTCCTGACCTTGCTCATAATCCGCTGTAAATCAATATTCTAATTATTCCATTTTTTTTCGGTGAAACAAAACGCGGAAAATAACCCCATTTTGTTTGTTAAGGTTCGAATAAGGTAAAATTGGGAGCTCAAAATCAAATAAATTTATTTTTTATTATTACCAAATTCAATGGAAGTCTAAAGTGTTCATCATGATTTTCTATTATTGAAATATAGGTTAACTGCAGCTTTTATAATCGTCCGCAATATTACATTCTATGGCAATCGCGTTGTGACGTTCAGCTATCAATTGTTGACTTATTTTTGAGGCTAGTTGATGTCTGACAATACACGCTTGAACTTGCCTGAGCAAAAGTTTTTGCCGCTGTCAGTCCATGCCACTTGCTGCCCTCTGTTACAAGTCCAACCTTAGCTTTGAAATTCTCTCATTAGTTTTATTTCTTGTGTGTTTGGTAATCTGCCAATACTATTCAAATGGATTAAATGTTATTGCATCAATTATTAAATATCTACGTGTTTCTTGTTAACCACTTTCTCCCGAGCGTGGTTTGTTCGCTTGCGTTCGATACCGTTATCTATGAAAAATATTGTTAGAAGTATAACACAATTCGCAATTATCAAGTAAACCGCATGTAATAATATTAATCGACGTGAAAAGTCTAGAATCGGATCGTTACCTTAACTATGACAGGCATTTCTGTCGCGATGAAATATCCGTGCGTGATAAAGGTCAGGCTAAAATAATGTAGGCCTGGAATGGTGTTGGCGGTATATTACCAGCACCTGGTTGAAATCGGGAAATCAGCACAGGGTGTTCCGCATTAGTTGAAAGCCGGACAATAATTATCTAAGTATGTTCCAGGGAGTTTCGATTCGATTCTCCTGTTCACCTTTATCCTTTTTACCTTCTTCGTCGCTTTCGTCGTTTGCATCTTTTTCGGAAGATTTTTCTTTCGCCACGCTTGTAGAAACAATGTTCTCCTTATCGGCAACATCCGTCTTTACATTATTAATATCTTCCTCCGAAATACTATCATTTTCATTGGCAAGATGCTCATGAATACGTTTATCTGTTTGATCGTCATTGAACTTTTTATTCTCTTGTTCGGCAGGCATAAGATCGGTTTTATGGTTAAAAAAATTAGCCAATAAAAATATCGTAAAATCACCAAAAAAAGACTGGGAAACATAAAGTTAATATAGGGGTAGACGGACCTTACCCCAATTTGATGTAAACTTTTATTATTGTAAAATACAATTTCTGAATTGTCTTTTAATTAATCATTACTTAATGATCATAATTTGGCAATAAGCAATTTTTTAATTTTCTTACGATGCTGAACAATATCATACCTTATGAAGTATTTATTTTTGATTTCTTTAGTTGGGTTGTTTTCCTGTTCTTCAACGGATAAAACGATTAAATTAAAAGGTTCCGACACTGAAGTAAACCTGGCGGTGCAGTTGGCAGAATCTTTTCACGATATTAACCCAACAGTTTTTGTGTCGGTTTCTGGCGGCGGATCGGGTTTGGGAATTGCGTCCTTATTTAATGGAACCGGCGACATGGCTAATTCTTCACGAAGTATAAATGATGCGGAAGTTATGTTGTTTGAAAAAAAAGGATTAACTATCGACTCTTTTATTTTTGCACAGGATGCTATTGCTTTCGTAGTTGCGGAGAGCCTGCCTATTGATTCAATCAGTACTACGGACCTTACAGAAATATTACGGGGTAGCCAAACCAACTGGTCTTTTTTAACCAAAAAGAAATTGCCCATTAACATTTACGGAAGACAAAGTAACTCTGGTACCCATGATTTTATAAAAAAGAAGCTAGGTATTGATTTTAGTCCACATGCTAAAGAAATGAATGGCAACGCCCAGATACTGGAGGCCATCAAAACAGATAATTCCGGGATCGGCTATGTTGGTGCGGGTTATGTTATCCATGGAGGCAGCAAAGGAATTAAAGTGCTCACCATTTATACAGAAAAAAATAAACAGGCCGTATCGCCCTTAGATGCGACGATGATTGCCGCCGGCAAATATTTTTTTCAGCGACCCTTGTTTCAATATTACAAAACAGGTTCCTATCAAAAGAATAAACCCTTCCTGGATTTCGAAAAAAGTGTGAAAGGGCAAAAAATAATTCAGTCAGCCGGGTACTATCCCGTAAAATAAAAACCATGGGTACAACAAGGAGGGAAAATACAGATTGGATATTAAAACAATTATTTAAAACTACGGGCCTGGTAACCATCGCTTTGCTGGGAGGAATTTTTTTTATGTTGCTTTATAATAGCTTTGCTTTTTTTTCAAATATAAATCCCATCGATTTTTTCACAGGTGTCCAGTGGAACCCTGAAAATGTAAATGGAAAATACAGTATTTTTCCGTTGCTGATAAGTACGGGACTGGTATCCCTTGGTTCAATGTTGATTGCAGTTCCGCTGGGCATATTTACAGCGGCTTTTTTGTCTGAATTAGCACCACCGAAATTACAAGCTATTTTAAAGCCCGCTATTGAAATGCTGGCTGCAATTCCTTCCGTCGCAATAGGATTTCTGGGCATAGTTTTAGTTGGCCCGGGCATCGCAAAAATTTTTGGTATACAAAATGGACTGAATGCATTAAATGGATCTATCCTGTTGTCTGTAATGGCCCTCCCCACTATAATAACGATCAGTGAAGATGCAATTAATGCCGTACCTAAAAGTTATCGCGAGGCTTCGCTTGCGTTGGGCGCAAATAAATGGGCAACACTCTTTAAAGTTGTTATACCAGCT
The DNA here is from genome assembly GCA_039916545.1 of Ferruginibacter sp. Taxonomy (GTDB): domain Bacteria; phylum Bacteroidota; class Bacteroidia; order Chitinophagales; family Chitinophagaceae; genus Ferruginibacter. Next base: position 4,496 of record JBDSLD010000382.1, on the reverse strand, counting down.
GCCACTCCAGGTTTGATTGCGGCAGTAATGCTCGGCCTTGGGCGGGCACTGGGTGAAACCATGACGGTGTTAATGGCTACCGGAAATGCGGCTGCCTTACCGAGGGGATTTTTAGATTCTGTACGCACCATAACTGCTACTATTGCTATAGAGATGGGTGAAGTTCCTTATCAAACAACTCATTATTTTGCACTTTTTGCAATCGCCGCTATTTTATTCCTGATAACGCTTTCGATTAACCTGCTTGGTGAATATTTTGCCAATGGACTTAGAAAATTTCACGCATGATAAAGAGGACAATTTATTTTTTTAACTGGGTATTATTAATTGGCAGCACAGTGATCGTGTGCATGATCCTGGGGGTAATATTATTTGATATTTTTTCAAAAGGCATGCCATCCCTGACCTGGAATTTTATCAGTAAGCTGCCTACCAACGGTATGACAAAAGGTGGTATCCTTCCCGCTATTATTGGAACAACTCTGCTTACATTTATCACCACCATATTTGCGGTGCCTTTCGGCGTGGCTTGTGCGGTATATCTGAATGAATATGCGAGGCCATCCATGCTCACAAATATTATCAGGGCTTCTATCAGGAACCTCGCAGGGATCCCGTCCATTATTTATGGATTGTTCGGACTGGCTTTATTTGTACAGGCATTTAGATTAGGTACTTCTTCTCTATCGGCAGGTTTAACGTTAGGATTATTATCGTTACCGTATATAATCACCACAACGGAAGAGGCATTGAAACGACTACCGAACAGTATGCGGGAGGCCACGCTGGCATTGGGCGTCACGCAGTTCGAAACCATTAAGGATGTGGTGCTTCCAACAGCACTTCCGGGTATTTTAACAGGTGTTATATTAACCCTGTCGAGGGCCGCAGGCGAAACAGCACCCATATTATTTACCGGGGTGGCTTTTTATATAAACGGAGTTACCACTTCTATCAACCAGGAGTTTATGGCCCTGCCCTATCACCTGTATATGCTTTCTACCCAGCATCAGTCAATTGAGGAGGTACGGCCACTGGCGTATGGAACCGCTGTGGTATTGATCCTATTGGTTTTCATGCTTAATATTATTGCTTTTTACATAAGGTTTAAACAAAGAGCCAGGGATTAACATGGGGCAGTTTTTATCAACATGTAGGCGTTTTCAAAATTACTTAAATCAGTTTATTTAACTTACTCTTAAGCTATGGACGGGATCAAACTTTCGGCACACGACATGAACTTGCACTTTGGAAATAAAAAGATTTTAAAAAATATCAATATAGATTTTCCAAAAAATAAAATCACTTCATTGATCGGTCCCTCTGGCTGCGGCAAGTCAACTTTATTGCGCTCCTTTAACCGTATGCATGATTTGTCGCCAGATGCCAGGGTGGAAGGAAAATTAAAGTTGGATGAACTGGATATCTATGATAAAAAGACTCCGGTAACGGATATCCGAAAGAGAATCGGAATGGTATTCCAAAAACCAAACCCATTGCCAAAAAGCATTTATGAAAATCTTTCTTACGCGTTAAATATTCATCGTTTTCCAAAAAGTGAAATCCCGCAAATGGTTGAGTCGGCTTTAAAAGAAAGCTACCTGTGGGATGAAGTAAAAGATGAATTAAAAAAGCCGGCGGTAAAGTTGTCAGGTGGTCAACAGCAAAGATTGTGTATCGCAAGAACCGTCGTGCTTCGTCCGGAAGTGATCCTAATGGACGAGCCATGCTCTGCTTTAGACCCGATCAGTACTAATAAGATCGAAGAATTGATCAAAAGCTTAAAAGACAATTATACAATTGTCATCGTTACGCATAATATGCAGCAGGCACAGCGAATTTCCGATAAAGTAGGTTTTATGTATTTAGGGGAGTTGGTAGAATTTGATACTACTGAGAATATTTTTAAAAACCCAAAAAACGAGTTAACTAAAAATTATGTCAGCGGGCACTTTGGATAACAGATTTATAGCAGCTGATTATTTTCAATCTATATTTTAAAAATTAATAATTTCGAAATAATTATGAAAGGTCCTTTATTCTTCCGTGCTGCTGCCAGAGACCTAAAAAAATAGCTGGCTCAATCATTTTTATTGGTAGGTATTAGCACAGTTTTTTTATATGGCTCGATAATGGACATTTAAGTTCTTATTGCTGCACTGATCAGGATTTAGTAACATATACTGTATCACTAAAAGATTAAATAAATAAAAAAAAGGATCGATGCAAAAAACAAAAAATAAATTATATTGAAGTTGACAAAGCCGCCGGGCTCTTTCCGTTAAATATTCAACTTAACCAGGAATCTATGAGAAATATACCACTGCTCGCCGCGTTCTTAATTGTTTCAATTTCAGTGGCAGCACAAAAAAATACTGCACTGGAAGGTTTACTTAATAAAAAGCGTGTAATGCTTCCTAATGGCTGGCAAATTTCACCTGCCGGACGTTCTTTGCCGCTGGGCGATCTGCCACTTAACCTGGCGGTGTCATCTTCGCAAAAATGGATGGCCGTTACCAATAATGGTCAAAGCGTACAAAGTATACAGTTAATTGATACCCGGACTGAAAAAATACTGGACAATATGATTATACCCAAATCATGGTACGGATTAAAATTCAGCGCGGACGAAAAGTTTTTATACGCCTCCGGAGGTAACGACAACTGGATATTGAAATATGCCATCATTGATAATAAGTTGAAATTGGCGGACAGCATACTATTGGGTCAAAAATGGCCACAGAAAATATCCCCTGCAGGGATCGACCTGGATGATAAAGCCAATCTCCTGTATGTTGTAACCAAGGAGAACAATTCGTTGTACGTGGTAGACCTGCTGACTAAAAAGATTACTTTCCAGCTTGAGCTTGGGCAGGAGGCTTATGCGTGTTTACTCTCTGCTGACAAAAAGGAATTATACATTTCTATTTGGGGCGGCGATAAAGTTGCAGTATTTGATACAAAAAAAAGGGCGATTACATCCCTTCTGGCGGTTGGTGATAATCCCAATGAATTATTGCTGAATAAGAAGGGTAACTATTTATATGTAGCTAACGCAAACGATAATAGTGTTTCCGTGATTGACTTAAAAAAAAGGGTGGTCATTGAAGTTTTAAATGCCGCGTTATTCCCCAACGCGCCGGCTGGCTCTACCTCTAACGGCCTTGCGTTGTCTACAGATCAAAAAAGTTTATTTGTTGCCAATGCAGATAATAATTGCCTCGCTATATTCGATGTTTCAGCACCGGGTAAAAGCCGTTCCAGGGGATTTATTCCGGTAGGCTGGTATCCTACCAACATCAAAGTTATCGGCAAAAAAATTTTTGTTGCAAATGGCAAGGGCTTTTCTTCTTTTGCCAATCCGACAGGCCCAAACCCCACCAGGAAGGAGCAAACAGTAGAGCGCCATGTCGGTGATACCATGGTAAATGTACGGGATGGCTACATTGGTGGGTTGATGAAGGGAACCATGTCTGTTATTACCGAACCAACTGGTATTGAGCTGGCCATTTATTCAAAAGCAGTTTATAAGAATACCGCTTATACAAAACGCGGCGAATTAACCGCCCGGGGAGAAAAAGGTAACCCCATCCCGATGAAAGTTGGAGCGCCTTCTCCTATAAAATATGTGTTCTACATCATTAAGGAAAACCGTACCTACGACCAGGTGTTGGGTGATATGCCCGAAGGTAATGGAGATACCAGTCTTGTGTTATTTGGGGAAAAGATAACCCCTAATCAGCATAAGCTTGCCCGGGAATTTGTTTTGCTGGATAATTTTTATGCAGATGGGGAGGTAAGCGCCGACGGCCACAACTGGAGCACTTCTGCAAATGCAACAGACTACCTCGAAAAAAATTGGGTTACAAGTTATGGTGGCAGGGGTGGCACTTATCCCGGTGAGGGGAAGCGGGAAATTGCCAATCCTAAAAAGGGGTTTATCTGGGATTACTGCAAGCGTGCCGGTATTACTTATAGGACCTATGGCGAGTTTGCAGATGATGGCAAAGCGAATATACCAGTGCTGGAAGGGCATTACTGCACCTATTACAGTAGCTACAGCCTCCAAATAAAGGATACTACCCGTTTTCATCAATGGCGTCAGGAATTTGATTCGCTTGTAAACGCAAACGCCCTGCCCCGTTTTAATTCTCTTAGATTCGGGAACGATCACACGGAAGGATTGCGTTTAGGACGCCCTACACCTTTTGCCCACGTCGCAGATAATGACCTCGCGGTGGGAATGTTTATAGATTATCTTTCCCGAAGCCCGGTGTGGAAAGAGAGTGTGGTATTCATAGTGGAAGATGATGCGCAGAATGGCCCTGACCACGTGGATGCGCACCGTACGACCGCCTATCTCGCCGGGCCTTTTGTAAAACGCGGCTATACAGATCATACCATGTATTCCACTTCTTCGATGCTGCGTACAATCGAGCTGATACTTGGCTTACCGCCGATGAGTCAGTATGATGCATCGGCCCCACCAATGTGGC
>JBDSLD010000381.1:0-8739 GCA_039916545.1 Ferruginibacter sp. | reverse complement strand
ATACTATTGAGCTTGTTCCTGGTACTGCTCTGTACTTTCCAACAGAAAGTATCGGGCCAGCAGGTCAAAGGCGGGTCTCCGGGAGGTATTGACGGCCGCCAATGGATCAAGCAGCATTTTGCGAAAGGTAAGCTCCCACCATTCTCCTTTGTATACGGCGGAAAAAACTCGGCAGATTTTATTAAGAGTTGGCGGTATACAGTAGAAAAAAATGCACAGTCCAAATCAAATACGGAAAGTTTCACCTACACTTATTCAGATAAGCATAGCGGTCTCGTGGTAAAGTGCCTGGTTACTTGCTTCAATGATTTCCAGGCAGTAGAATGGGAATTGAAATTTTCCAACACTTCGGAAAATAATACACCTTTGATTGAAAAAGCAGCAGTGATCGACCAGGCTTTCGTGGCCGGCGAAAAAGGCGATTTTAATCTTTATCATGCAAAGGGAAGCAATGCCGAAAGAAGCGATTTTCAACCGATCGATGAAAAGCTGGTAGTGGGCAAAAATATCTATATGACTCCGGTTGGTGGGCGTTCTTCCGATAACACGGCTTTCCCTTTTTTCAATATTGGACTTCCTGGTCAACAGGGAATTGTAGTAGCAGTTGGATGGTCAGGAAAGTGGTATGCTGACATCAACCAGCTAAATGAAAAAACCGTCTCTCTTAAATCAGGTATGGAAAAAATGAAGCTGGTCCTGTATCCGAAAGAAGAGATCCGCACTCCTAAAATATGCCTGCTTTTTTGGAAAGGGGAAGACCGGATGACAGGTCATAACCAGTTCCGGCAGTTCGTGTTGGCCCACCATACACAAAAAATGAAAGGTAAACCTGTGGAATTGCCACTTGCCGCCTTTCTTGCCCGCGGCGGTCCCTCTCCCTGCAACGAGCATGTTTGCGCCACAGAAGGTTACGCCGTAGAACAGATCCACCGGCATCAGCAATTCAATCTCGTTCCGGAAGTGTTTTGGCTCGATGCAGGCTGGTATCCCTGCAAGGGTCAATGGCCCAATACAGGCACCTGGACACCTAATAAAGAAAATTTCCCCAATGGTTTAAAACCGGTTACTGATGCATCGCATACAGCCGGTGCGAAATTTATTTTATGGCTCGAGCCGGAACGTGTTACGGAAGGGACAGAATTTGCCAACAAGAATAAAGACTGGATCCTGAAATCCGGGACCAATAAAAATTTCCTTTTCGACCTGGGCAATACCGAAGCGCGCTTGTGGATGACAGATCAGGTTTCTGCCCTCATCAAAAAAGAAGGGGTCGATTATTACCGCCAGGATTTCAATATGGATCCAATGCCTTACTGGACAGCCAATGACAAGCCCGACCGCACCGGTATTTCCGAGATCAGGCACATCGAAGGCTTATATGCTTACTGGGATAGCCTGCTGGTGCGTTTTCCCAACTTGCTGATCGACAACTGCGCCAGCGGGGGAAGGCGGATCGACCTGGAAACCACTTCACGTAGCTCGCCCTTGTGGAGAACGGATTATCAATATGGAGAACCGAATGGTTCGCAATGCCATGCCTATGGCCTCAATTTTTACCTGCCACTTTCGGGCACCGGCAATGTGGTAAGTACACCGTATGCATTTCGCTCCAGCATGAGCAGCGCAGTGGCTTTAATGTGGGATATCAACAATTCCGCCGGCTCGCTCCCGGAAATGCAAAAATGTCTTCAGGAATTTAAACAGTTGCGGCCTTTTTATTATGCTGACTATTATCCGCTCACTTCCACCGACAGCATGACCAGTGACAATGTTTGGCTGGCCTACCAACTGGATCGGCCGGAGGGAAGTGACGGAATTATTATGGCCTTCCGGCGGGAGGATGCACCCGAAGAATCTATCCAGGTAAAACTGGGCGGCATCGATAAAGCCGCGTCATACGAATTGATAGACGAGGACACACAAAAAAAGACCATTCAAAACGGGGCGCAACTGAGCAGCGGGATTGCCCTGTCACTACAGGAAAAAAAGAAATCGTTGCTGATCAGCTATAAGAAAATAACGAACCAGTATTGAGATAACAATGCTTAAGCGGAACCAGGTATTTTACTAAAAAAGGAATTAGCAGGTTGTATTTAAATTGTTGGTATTCAAATTCTCAGGAGGTACCGCTAATAAATAATATAAGGCATGTTTAGAATAATGATTAGAGGTCGCTTCATCAAAAATATAATACCCGTAGCGGTGATTGTCTTCTTGTGTGTAATTATTGCAAATGGACGAACATCACTAAAATTACCTGCAGGGGATGATAATATGCCCAGGCTGTCAGCGCGGAATATTTTAAAGAAAGATATTTCTGAAGAAAATATACCTTCTTCAACGCGTACCGGTAATAATAATGTAAGGCGGCAAAGCCCATTTCAAAATAGCAATTTTACGAACCAGTCTCCAAAGCAGGATAGCCAGCTGAACGCAATGATCGGCCAGCCGGTAGACATCGCTCCCGGGGGATATGCCTGGCGCGCCGACCGGGCTGTACAAGATAAACCGGAGGCCTATTTTATCCCGCGTCGCCTTGATCGCATAGACAAGGTGTACCGGACGGCTTATTACCAGTTACCGGAAAAGGAGTTAAAGAGTATCTATTACCAGATGCCTGACCTGCTAAAACCTTTGCCACCTCAACCAAAGAACCCGCTGCAAGCCGGACTGCTTTGGCGCGGACCAATTTCAAAATACCAGGTCCGGCTGGATTGGCCTGCCGGAATTGCAGAAATTCCATCACCGGATTCGGTGGAAGTGCGGGTTTATCCTACGTCCTACGGATGGTTTGGCTGGACGGTTGATAAAATACTTGATCGTCCCCAGATTTCAGCAGACAGGCATAGCTGGACCTACAACGTAGATTCTACCGCCAAAATGGACTGGGCCTTTAGTTTACAGGTAAACGCAGCCACCGAAATGGTGGCCGTATTCTATAAAGATGTTTCAAACACTACAGTTGTACCGGGCATTGCAGTCATCAGCCCATTGGTAGGTACCTGGAAAAAGATGGACATCGAAATAGAATGGGGCTTTGAGCCCGGAACAGTACAGGAAGATTTTGATGGCACAATCGAGTCTTCTTTAGCTGTCGCGGGCACGATATCCCCTTTGCTGGTTGATAAAGGAACAATAACGAACGGAGATTATAGTTGGAGGTCCCGCCAGGCAAATGGCTCCAGGCGGGGTATCACGTTACCCATACTCTATGCCTCCGGCGATTATTTATCACTGGATAGCCGCCTCACCGTAAGGACCCGTAAGGGCGGTTTTACGTTTCGCCCCGGCGACTTACAAAACGGACCGATATTTATTCCGCAGCAAGGGGTCTTTATTACAGCGGCCGGCAGTGGACAAACAGGAAGCCAGTTTGTTAAAACCCTTGCGGGCCGGAACTTAAAAAATAGCCGGCAGATGACGCGCGATCACCGCGAGGCTGCTTCCTGGTTAGAGTTGATGCAGAAAGTACGCTTGTCAACCTGTTCCACGGGATCTGCTATTCCGCCGCTGCCGCTGGTTCCTGATCCGCCAATGCAGGTAAAATTGACGGACTCAAATTGGACCAATGCCTGGCGTGCAGCATCTTTTCAGCTAACTGGCAGGCACATGTGGGGCGGACTGGCATTTGAAGTGGGCCGCGTGGCACACCAGATGGACCTGGTAGGCCTGCACAAGGAGGCTGAAAAAGTGTACACACATTTTTTAAGAAGTCCGGGTGCAAAGGCCGACGGCGATTACGTGGATGCGAATGGCGCGTTGGAATGGGCCACCAGCATGCGGCATGATATGGGGTACTCCCATGACGGCACGCACGCCTCTACCGGCCGGCTGTTGCTGGCCATGGCCGACCACTATTTTCTTACCAATGACAAAGAATGGTTTCGCAACAACCATCTGCGGATGCAGGCTGCGGCAGACTGGATCATCCGCCAACGAACAATTTATCTTAATGACATCCCAAAAAGAGACAAATTTTTGATGGCCGGCTTGATGCCTCCCAGCATGCTGGGAGATTATGCCTTGCCTGCTTCCGACTGGCACTGGTATTATGCAAATGATGCCATGGCGCTCCAGGGTTTGCAGCGTTTCGCCAGCGCTTTGGTTAAGTTTGATTCCGCCGAAGGAAATACTTATTTGGATGAAGCGATACAATACAATAAAGATATCCGGAAGGTCATGGAAATGCAGCCCGGTAGGTATTTGAACGAGGCAGATTCTTATAAAGTAGCTATCCGGCGTGCAGTAAAAGAGGAGGCGATACAGTCCCCGGTGCGCCGGTTGGGCAATGGAACCTATGGCGCTTTTATCCCGCTTGCGGCTTACACCGGCGGCAAGATGCTAAGCGTTGATTTAAAGGCGCCACAACGAAGCCTGGAAGATGTGATCATGGGGGCATTGCCGCTGGCCGAGCCATTCAGCGCACTTGATGCCAATGACAACTATATGGTGAGCACACTGGATGTGATGGATGAGGCCATTGTTTACAATGAAGGCCCGCCGGTCGCCGAACAACACCGGAAAGCAAAAGGGGCCGTAGCCAAAGATGCCTGGTTTTGGAACAGCTATTCCGGCCTGCCAAAAGCTTCTCACAATGCCAATATTTACCTGCTGCAGGACGATGTGCCAAATTTTTTACGCTTCTGGATGAATGCCTATGCAGCCATAGTAGGCGCGGACGGAAGGTTATGGGAATGGGGGCATTTGGGAGACTTTGCCGTTTGTACCAGCCCTGACAATGGTACCGCGGGCTGGTTCCTGGAAAATTTTCGTAACCTCTTGATTATGGAAGATAGCCAGTCTGTATGGATAGCCCGCGCTACGCCCAGGGCCTGGCTGGAACAAGGTAAGAAGATCAGTGTAAAAAACGCGCCTACCTATTTTGGGACCATGGCTTACGAAATCGAATCTGACGTAAAAAATGGACAGATCAGGGCAGTCGTAGAAATACCAGGCACAAAACCGCCAGGATCGGTATTACTCAGGTTTCGTCATCCGAAAGCGGCACGTATTAAAAGTGTGACAGTTAATGGAAGGCCGTGGACAGGGTTTGATAATGACAAAGAATTAATTAGAATAACCGGGTTGTCTGGAAAAGTGAATGTCACCGCAAATTATTAAAAACGGTAGAACTACCTGATGAACAATTTTGAAGAAAGTATATTTTTATAAAGGGGTTGATTTTATTCTGAAACTTCCTCTCACTGGCAGGTTAATGATAATAGCAACGCCGGCAACACTAAAAAATAATTAATGAATTCGAAATATAAAAATAAAGACAGCATTGTACTCGAAAATGCCTCCATCCGGGCAGAGTTTCTTCCTGATCCCGGAGGTAAAATGGTTTCGTTGATCAATAAAAAAACGGGATATGAATATTTGTTACAGCGCGGGAATGAAGTGTATCTCGATCAGCCATTTGACGGTGATTTTGTAAAAGGGGAATGCGCCGGTTTCGACGATATGTTCCCCACCATTGATGTTTGCGGGTATGAAAACGAACCCTGGAAAGACGTAAAGATGGCGGATCACGGAGAGGTATGGTCGTTGCCCTGGCACTACGAATTAAAAAATGATGCGTTGTACCTGTCTGTGGATGGTGTCCGCTTTCCGTATACAATGGAGAAGAACGTTTGCTTTATTGGAGAAAATTCCATCAGGGTGGATTATACGCTTACAAATAACAGTGCCTACGATTTTGAATTTCTCTGGGCCGGGCATCTCATGATCAATATGGAGGAGGGTATGCGGGTAGTTGTGCCTGGTGACTGTAAACAAGCCATCACGATTTTGACAAATACGGGCAGGGAATTCGGTGAGTTGCAGGACTGGCCAGATTTCAAAGACGGCGATGGCAATATCTACCGGGCAGATATCAGTCGCCCGGAAAATGTAAAGGGTTTCGAAAAGTATTATTTCAATAACAAACTGGCCGACGGCTGGTGCAGGCTCGAATATCCCGGTAATGAAAATAAGTTGACCATTGCTTTCCCGGTTGATACGGTTCCATACCTGGGTCTATTGATGAATGAAAAAGGCTGGGACAATTTGTACAACATCATCGTAGAGCCCTGCACCATTTGCTACGACCGGCCGGATGTCGCAAAAAAGCACGGGCAGGTGAGCAAAGTAGCAGGATTTGGCAAATACAACTGGTACGTCCATTTAACAATTTAATGATACGATATGTCAGGAAAAATGATAGGTAAAAAAGTACTCGTAACAGGTTCCGGAACGGGCCTTGGCCGTGAGATGGCGCTTGAGTTTGCAAGAGAGGGTGCCGATGTGGCGCTTCATTATGCCCATAGCGCTGAAGGAGCGCTTTCGGCAGTGGAAGAAATCAGGTCGGCCGGCGGAAAGGCAACAGCTATTAAAGCAGACCTGCAGGAGGCAGAACAGGCGATCAGGCTGGCAAATGAGGCAATGGGATTTCTCGGCGGCCTGGATGTACTCGTAAACAATGCCGGCATCTCCATGACGCTGGAATTTGAAAAAGTTACCCCCGAGCAATATGATACGGTTTACAACGTGAATGTGCGGGCGCAGTATTTTATAACACAAACCATACTGCCCACCATGATCAAAGGGGGAGGGGGCGCCATTATTAACCTGTCTTCCGTACATGGATTAAGGGCTTGTAAGGGGCATTCGGTATATGCCGGCACGAAGGGCGCTATTATTTCATATAGCCGGGAACTTGCCATTGAACTGGCGCCGCTGGGCATCCGCGTTAATGTAATCGCACCCGGGGCCGTACCGGTAGAAAATCAATTCAAGGCAGCCGGTACGGATGATTTTAGCGACCTCGGAAAACTCATTCCCTGTGGTTTCCCCGGCACCCCGCTCGATATTGCAAAGGCCGCGATATTTCTTGCGTCCGATGATTCCAGGTATATCATTGGGCAGACGATCGTGATTGACGGTGGCACCACTTCCTGGATGTCTTTCAGTGAGGGTTACCATGATACCGGATTGCGGTTAGGTAAAGGATATGTGCCCGGATTATAGGGAAATAGCACTGGCACAACGCCACAGTATAAGAAAATAAACCAGATGACATTAGCAGAAAAGATAAAGCAAACTATAGTAAAGCAAGGTGAGGTAGCCATTTTCTTTCTCGGACAGGCAGGCTTTTGTATCAAAACAACGGAAGGCAAACTAATCGTAATAGATGCTTACTTATCCGATGCCTGTGAGCGGTTGTTCAATTTTAAAAGAATGATACCCGCCGTTATCAAAGCGGAAGAACTGGAAGCCGACCTGTTTTTTTCTACGCATGAACATGCTGACCACCTTGACCCGGATGCATTACCCATTGTTATAAAAAATAACCAAACCTTTTTTTTGGGTTCCCCTGATTGTGAAGCACTGTATAAAGAGCTGGGTCTTGCAATCGACCGATATGTTATCCTGGCGGAAGGCGAAGAATGGGAAGGTCCGGGAATTAAGGTAAGGGCGATTTTTGCAGACCATGGCGATCTTGCGCCAAGGGCCAATGGACTATTGATAGAGATTGATGGAATTAAGATATATCATGTCGGCGATACTTGTTTGCGCGCCGCGGAGATACAATCTTCTTTGCGGTCGCCTGTGGACATCATGATTGCGCCGATCAATGGCCAGTACGGCAATATGAATGCAGGCGAAGCTTGTGAACTCGCCATCGTTATCAAGCCTAAAATTATAATAGCCTGTCATTTCTGGATGTTCCTGGAACATGTGATCCCTGAAGGAAAGGGCGATCCAATGACATTCTTAAATGAATCTGCCCTTCTGCCTGCATCAATAAAAGCAATGGTAATGGCTCCGGGCGAACTTTTTAAATATCCTGAATAAACGATCGCAGCAATAACCACTGTTTATAAAAGGTAAATAATAATTGTGATGAACGGATGCGAAATGCGGCTTTTCGTCAACAGGTAAAGTATTGGCGTTAATATTAAAAATATATGTCATATAATATAATCATAACTGATAGCGGATTTCCCGATAATGCTCCGGAAAAGGAAGTACTTGACAGCATCCAGGGCTGCGTTACCAACATTCAATGCAGGGACGAAGCCGGGTTAAAGTCACAGGTCGGCGAAGCAGATGCCCTGATCGTGCAATGGGCGCCGATAACCAAAAACGTAATTGAAAATTTGAGCCGGTGCAAAGTGATCGTGCGGTATGGCATTGGAATGGATAATATAGACCTTGCCGCCGCCCGCGAAAAAGGCATACCGGTTTGTAATGTGCCGGATTACTGCATCAACGAAGTTGCTGATCATACAATAGCCCTGGCCCTGGGAGCTTTGCGACAGATAAAGGAAACAGATCTGCGCATACGCGAAGGCGTTTGGAAGATCATTTTGCCGCGGCCCGTAGCTTCATTTTCTTCGCTTGATTTTTGTATAGCCGGTTTTGGCAGAATTGCCCGGCAGGTGGCCAGGGGCGTGGTGGGCCTGGGCTTTAAGGTAAGCGCTTATGACCCGTTTGTCGACCAGGCCGTTTTTGACGCTGCCGGTGTGCAGCGCCTGACAATTGATCAGCTGCTGAAACAGGCGGATATTTTAAGCCTTCACTTGCCCCTTACAGCCGATACCCATCATTTTATAAATAAGGCCACGCTTGAAAAAATGAAACCGGGGTCGCTGATCGTTAACACTTCCCGCGGCGGACTCATCAATGCCAGTGATTTGGCGGCTGCCCTGGCTAGCCAGGAATTGTGGTGTGCAGCCCTGGATGTTTTTGAAGAAG
>JBDSLD010000380.1:0-21084 GCA_039916545.1 Ferruginibacter sp. | reverse complement strand
GCGGCATGTACTTCGCCGAAGTTATCCAGGCGGGCCGGCACAAAGTAATTAAATTAATAAAAGCGAATTAATGGGCGGGGTAAAAAGGGGGCTGTGTTAGCACGGCCTCCACTTTTTGATCAGCAATGCTGTAGGAATTATTGTTGGAATCATCATTCACAGCATTAAAGAATGATATAATTTATGATGACGAATGACTCCATTCTGTTAATTCTAAAATTTTGAAAACTCCGGTTCAGATAAAGGCAATTGGCCACACTTTCCTTAATCCAAATTGTTTTTAAAATAATACTGTATATTTATTCAATTATCATTTTTCGAGCTTTACGATACCTTAACTATCAGTGGAAATGACCAATTATACCTGCCGGTTTGTAATAGTTGTTTTTTTATCTTTTATTTACTTTCAAGGCAAGGCGCAACCTGGTGAAGCAGATAGTCTGAAGAAATTACTTTCTGTAAATTTGGCGGATTCGGAAAGGGTGAATTTGCTAAACGCCTTAAGCAAGAGTTTTTTTAAAGGAAATCCCGATACTTCTGTTCTTATCGCGATGTCTTCCAAAAAGCTGGCTGAGCAGGTCAGTTACAAGACAGGCCTGGCACTTGCTTTAAAAAACATGGGCATCGGTTATTATTTGCAGGGTAAATATATTGATGCCATCAAAACCTGGCAACAGGGTTTGGAAGTCTACAAATTGCTTGGAGATAAAACAGGAGTCGCTAATATGCTTAGTAACCAGGGCGCTGTTTACTTCAACCAGGGAGACGATGCCAAATCATTGGAACTACATTTGCAATCACTTAAAATGTCTGAAGATATTGGCGATACGCTGCGCACGCTTACCTCACTTACAAATATCGGGGCCATTTATTTAAACAAGCCCGCCACCTATCAAAAAGCACTGGAGTTTTTCCTGCGTTCCTATAAATTGAGCCTTGCAATAAAGGACCAATATTCAATTGGTACTGCGACTGCTAACCTGGGTGAAATTTATTATAAAATGGGCGATGATTCGACCGCGCTTTTTTACCTGAACCAATCCGTAAAAATGTACAAAGGGAGCGAGGACCTCCCCTATTCCCTCAATTATATCGGCCGTGTTTATACCAGGCAAAAAGAATTTGAAAAGGCGATTAAAACGCATACGGAAGCTTTTGAAATTTCTAAAAGACTTGACACCCGGCTTGACATGACGCAGTCGTTGGTAGGACTGGCGCAGGCTTATCTCGCGGAAGGAAATATCACCTCTTCCATTGCCGCCTATAAACAATCGCTCGAGTATGGCGTACCGTTAAATGCGGTTACGGAAATAAAAGACGCCTACCAGGGTTTGTCGAAAGCCTATGCCCAGCAATCCGATTATAACAATGCATTTAAATACCAGAATCTTTTGCTGGCCATTAAGGATACGATTTATAATATCAATACCGATAAAAAATTAGGAACCCTACAATTTACATTCGACCTGGAAAAGAAAGAATCACAAATAAATTTGTTAAGCAAGGATAAGGAAATACAACAGCAGGAAATTAAGCGGCAAAAATTAGTACGCAATGGATTTATTGTCGGGTTTACGATCGTGCTGTTATTCGCAAGTGTATTCCTTATCCAGCGTAACCGGATCACCAGGGAAAAAAGACGTGGCGATGAATTAATGCTTAACATTTTACCGGCAGAAACTGCGGAGGAATTAAAATCCACCGGCATGGCAAAGGCCAAAAGCCTTGCCCTGGTTACCGTGCTATTTACCGACTTCAAAAATTTTACACAGGCAAGTGAAAAACTGAGCCCGGAAGAACTGGTTGCCGAGATACACTATTGCTACAGCGAGTTTGACCGGATCATCACCAAATATGGAATTGAAAAAATAAAGACCATCGGCGATTCGTATATGTGTGCAGGAGGATTGCCTGTAACAAATAATACACACCCGGCAGATGTTGTTTCTGCAGGGTTGGAGATGGTAAAATTTATAGACACAAATAAAAGAGAACGGATAGAAAAAGAGCAGCCGTTTTTCGAATTACGAATCGGCATACACACGGGACCGGTAGTCGCAGGAATTGTCGGCATCAAAAAATTCGCGTATGACATTTGGGGCGATACCGTAAATACTGCTTCCCGCATGGAAAGCAGTGGACAGACGGGTAAAGTGAACATCAGCGGCGGCACTTACGAAATAGTAAAAGATAAATTTATCTGCACGCATCGCGGAAAACTGGAAGCAAAGAATAAAGGGCTGATCGATATGTATTTTGTAGAAGGTATACAGGCAGTTTAAACTGGGATACGATTAATTATGAGTTTTTTTGCCGTAATTATTTAGAAATCTGTAAGTTTTGAATTAAAGGAATTAATATATTGACTGAGAATATCCAGTATTTTCAGCCGAAGCTATCACTGCTGTCTTCAGCAAAAAAACATTAATCTCCTTACTTTACCCGCTGTTGTTTTAAAAATTGAGGGCTTCATTTTATACCTTTCCTGTATAAAATATCAAAGCAATCCATACTATACCCGATACGGTATCATTATTAACCTATGGATAAATTATACCTTATTGGGTATACTTTCTTTAATTAATTCCTTAGTTATTCTTATAAAATAAATTTTCTGTTTGCTTTACATTTTCATTAAAAAACCGATACTCTATTTCACTGAACTTAGTTTTCCGGCCACGATCTCGGTCTGTGTTATCCTGAACAAACGAGTTGGCATCACTCAGTCCCGGCTCTTGTCCTCACGAACCGAAACGTAATGTTGTAGAGCTGATTTAAATTTCTATGTCATCTCGCCAGGCAGATGCCCGCAAACCTTATGCTGCCTCATCGATTTGAAATGCATCCAAAAAAATTCTATACATGGATGGCTGCAGGATTTGATTTATTTTTAACGCAAAAACCAGGATATAAAACCTGGCGACAATTACATGCCTAATTACAATAACGGAATACAAGCGATCAATCCCCGTGTACTCTTGTTAAAAATCAACACAAAATTGCTGTTTTGTTGCCTGGCCTTCTCTGCCGCATCTTTTGCGCAGGCACCTCCAAAACCTTCTGGTGTGTTGCCATCCGCGAGACAACTGGCTACAGAAGGCACCCGCAATGATAAATTTTGGATGCCGGCAGAATGTGATGTACCCCTTAGGCCGGGCAAAAAAGTGAAGTGGCTACAGGCTGCCTCGGGTGAATTTTCCGATATCAAATCAAATCCAATTATGCAGGAAATACTATTGAAGGAACCTGTCACGGCACGTTATTTTAAGCTATCGGTATTACACGTGATAAGTGGAAATGGAATATCCGTTGCAGAGTTAGGAAACAGGATAAAATAAATATATAAAACGCATGAAAATTAAATATGTATTTAAGTGGTTGCTCATTATAGTAGCCGTATTAACAAGGCTGGGTGCTACTGCGCAGAACAACGACAGGTACCCGATTATCCCCCTTCCTGCAGACCTTCGGCCGGCTGATGGAGCATTTGTCATAACACCTGCAACTGCCATTGTGTTGATGGATAAGCAGTTTGAAAATGAAGCAGACCAGTTGAATATATATTTTACAAACAGCTTTGGCCTGCCTTTAAAAAAACTGCCTGCTGCTATCAAGCACTCCATCATTTTTAAATATGATAAAAGCGTGCTGGCAACAGAAGGATATCACCTCAACATTACATCAGAACAAATTACCCTAAGTGCAGGTACGCCCGCAGGAATGTTTATGGCAGTTCAAAGCGTAAGACAATTGCTACCAGCATCGGTTGAGCAAAAAGCCGGGCGGCAAATAATATCCTTGTCATTACCCGCTGTAAGTATTAAAGATCAGCCGGCATACGGTTACCGTGGGATGATGCTGGATGTTTCCCGGCATTTTTTTTCGATCGGTTATCTCGAAAAATTCATTGACAGGATGGCGTTGTACAAAATGAATAAACTGCATTTGCACCTCACCGATGACCAGGGATGGCGTATAGAAATTAACAAATATCCAAAGCTGACTGAAGAAGGCGCCTGGCGTACATTCAACAACCAGGATTCTTTCTGTACGAGCCGCGCCGCCGACAATCCCGATTTTACGATCGACCCTTCTCATATTGTTACAAAAAATGGGAAAACGATGTACGGTGGTTTTTATACACAGGTTGAAATGAAAACCCTGGTGGCTTATGCTGCGGCAAGGCATATCGAGATTATCCCGGAGATTGACATGCCGGGACACATGATGGCCGCCATTAATTCGTATCCTTTTTTAACCTGTAACGGAGAAAACTCCTGGGGTACTTTATTTACCAAACCGATCTGCCCGGGACTTGAGACCACTTATGAATTTGCACAAAATGTTTTTAGCGAGATCATGGAAATTTTTCCTTCAGAATATATCCATATCGGTGGTGACGAGGTGGACCGCTCAGATTGGGCAAAGTCGCCGGCCTGTAAAGAGTTAATGACGCGTGAAGGCATTAAGGACCTGGCCGGATTACAAAGCTATTTTATTAACAGGATGGAAAAATTCTTTAACTCCAAAGGCAAAAAATTAATTGGCTGGGATGAAGTGCTTGAGGGTGGTATTAGTTCCACTGCTTATATTATGTATTGGCGAAAATGGGTTCCGGCAGCGCCGGTAGAAGCCGCGAAAAACGGCAATAAGGTTATTATGACGCCCGGTGAACCATTGTATTTTGATTATGAGGCTGATAAGTTGTCCATCGATCATATCTATCATTTTGATCCAATTCCAACAGTATTAAATGCGAAAGAAGGTAAAGCGATCATAGGTGCACAAGCCAATACCTGGACGGAAAGAATCCCTTCTGAGCAACGTGCCGATTATATGACCATGCCGCGTATGACGGCATTGTCTGAGATGCTTTGGACAAATCAACCTGCCAACTATGACCTGTATTTAAAAAGGTTATTTAAGCAATTTAACCGGATGGATATTTTGCAGATCAATTACCGCCTTCCGGACCTGGCTGGTTTGTTGAACGAATATGTTTTTACTGATGAAGCGAAACTAAGTATCCTGCCACCATTAAAAACTTTTAAGATCAGGTACACGACAGATGGGTCATTGCCAACTGCAACATCGTCCTTACTCCCTTTGCCCCTGGTGATAAAAAACGCGCAACTGATAAGGGTAGCGGCCTTTACGCCGGCAGGAAAACATGGCGACGTGTACAACCTCAACTTCAAACAACAGCAAATGATGGAACCGACCGTAATCGCTTCACTTAAACCCGGCTTGCAGGCAACTTATTACAAAGCGCAATTCAGTAAAACAACTTTAATGGAAACCGCAAAGATCGATAGTAGTTTTTTTGTCAGCACGATTAATATCCCGGCTACGATCACTGCGCCTTCCTTTGGTATCCGCTACAAAGGATACATTGATGTGCCCACCGATGGCATCTATAGTTTTTTCTTGACTGCTGATGATGGCGCGGTGCTCACCATTGGCGAACAATTGGTGGTTGACAACGACGGCAACCATTCGGCCCAGGAAAGAAGCGGGCAAGTTGCTTTAAGAAAAGGCGCACATCCCTTCGAACTAAATTTTATAGAAGGCGGAGGCGGTTATGCGCTCAAATTAAAATACAGCATTGGTGGATCATTGCCAAAGGATATTCCGGCGTCGTGGTTAAAAACCAGGCGATAAAAATTGGTGCTTTTTATTTACCGGTGATCTATCAATACACATTATGTAGATTATTAAAAGCCTGGCCCTTTTAGGCAGCGGGGTTTCACGGAACACGCTTTTATGGTTACTGCTGTAAGCTGTGAAAACCCCGCTGGGACCTACTTGTGATGGTTATTACATTCCAGGTGAATTAATGAATCAGAAATTCCTTCTCTTTATTTAAAGCGTAAAGTGACTTTGACCAAGCAGGGCACCACCGACGTTCCAGCGGGGTTTCACAGCTCGCTCTATAAGTAATAAAAGATCCAACCGTGCAACCCTGCTGCAGATAAAAGGGTCGATTCCGTTGATCTATCACTTTATGTCCATCATAGAAAGCCTGGCCCTTTTAGCAGCAGGGTTTCACGGAACAAGCTTTTATGGTTACTACCATAGGCTGTGAAAACCCCGCTGGGACCTACTTGTGATGGTTATTACATTACCAGGTGAATTAATGAGTCAGAAATTCCTACTATTTATTTAAAGCGTAAAGTGACTTTGACCAAGCAGGGCACCACCGACGTCCCAGCGGGGTTTCACAGTCGCTCTATAAGTAATAAAAGATCCAACCGTGCAACCCTGCTGTAGATAAAAGGTTCGATTCCGTTGATCTGTCACTTTATCTGCATTATTAAAAGCCTGGCCCTTTTAGGCAGCGGGGTTTCACGGAACACGTTTTTATGGTTACTACCGTAGGCTGTGAAAACTCCGCTGGGACCTACTTGTGATGGTTAACACCTTAACGGGCCATATTAATGAGTCAGACACTTCTACTACTCATTTAACAAAATTATGCCCCCTTACAATTCCCTACCCACCGGGTACAATAAATACCGGCTGTCATAATATTTTGTTTTGCTATAAAACCAGGAAAAGATGGCATCCGGGTCCTTTGCAAAAACAGCATCACTTGCTTTCTTTTGTTCGAACTCCTTCTTTAGTTCAGGTGAATCTTCCAGCATTTTTTTTATCGTTGGCTCCATTACATAGCTCTCAATATATTCTGTGCGCTGAAATATTTCATAAAAAAATCCCCATTGAAAATACGAATCCGGAGAATTAGGTTCCAGCAATAACATAGCCAGTTCCCCCAGTGGCTGGTCCGTCGTAATGTAGGCGGAACCTGCTGCGTACCACTGTTTATGTGTCTCCGCCTGTGCTGTCCCTTTTACTTGCAGGTGCCCTTCAAATGGTACAGTTTTACCTGAGGCATCCTGGAATTTAGCATCCGGGATCCGGTACATTTCAACTATTACTTCGCGGGGTTGCTTTATTATTTCCATTTTTATTCCATGCAGTTGCAGCCGCCTGATTACCTCATCTTTAAACGCCGGCACCCAATAGGCATTCGGACGCTTTACCAATTCAATTCCCTCTGTGCCTTTATAGTGAGCGATCCTGGCAGTAACAGGTTTTCCCAACCATTCGATATAATCCGAGCCGGTGACGGCAGATTTCAATATCCTGGAATCCATTCCCAACAGGTCCATACTGTCAGGTGGCACGGCGTTGGCAGAACTTTGCAAGTCTGATTGCGTTTCAAAAGTGGTAGCGCTTTTCATCTGCGGTACTTTCCATACCAGGGGAATGCTATCTTCTCTTCTTGCTTTATCTACGGCTGTTATTTGCCGGAGCGATTTCCCTTCCCTGGCTAATATTTTTAAAGTGCTTTCCAGCAAAACATAGGTGCCCAACACCCTTTGCCGGTACGGTTTGAGGGAATGATTTTCCACGAGCACGCTGGCTAAATGCCGCAGATTCCCATAAGCATCCGAAAACCTGGATTCACCCAGTACCACTACGTTTCCTGCTGAAAAATCCCGGTCATTTACCGCAAACATCAGTGGGCCGGGCAGGTGCCCTTCAGCTACCAGGCCTTTATCTGCCGTTGGTTTATAAACGTTTGTCAGCCAATCGGAGATAGCCGGGGAATATCCCTGCCGGCCATGACCGCCAAAGGTGACATCGTATTGGTAGTCGGCGCCGTCCGTAACATGAATATCCATGTAAAGCAGCGGATCATATTCATTCATTACCTGTATTACCGCCCTTACTTCTTTTGTATCAATTTTTGCGTAATCCCTGTTCAGGTTTAAATTCTGTGCATTGGTCCTCCAGCCCATATTCTGAGGTCCACGCTGGTTGGGCCGGTTGTATGATGAGCTGCGTTCATGCCCGTCAACGTTCAGGATCGGAATAAATAACAGGTTTACACCGTCCAATAATAGTTGCTTATTTCCAAAAGCGATATCACGCAACAGCATCATCCCGGCATCTTTGCCATCTATTTCCCCGGAATGAATTCCGGCTTGAACGAGCAATATTGGTTTGTGCGATTGTTTGAGCGCGGTCGCAGTGATTACCTTTTCTTTCGAAGCAATCACCATAAAAATATCCCGGCCTTCCGGACTTTTACCAATAGACAACATCGTTATCAATGGTGAAGCCTGGTCAAGTTTTTTCAGCCAGCTCATTGTTTCGTTGTAAGTGGGTGTAGTAACAAAGCCTGTTTTTTCAGCGGGCGTGATCCAGGGGTTTCCTGGCTTTGCAACCAGCAATTCACTTTTTCCTTTCCATTCGATTACCGGTGGCAATATAGATTGTGCCATCACCTGGTGTACTGACAAAAGACTAAAAACTAAAGTAGTCCACCATCCTATCCATTTTTGTTTTCTTTCCATTGTATACATCATTTTATAATTGGCTTAAAGGTAAATCAATGTTCTTTGTAGGTGGCTACACTTTTTTTGGGATAGATTTATATAGTGGTGAGTTAGAGCCTGGTGATTTTGATCCTGACTAAATTTTCGGCGCATGGCCGCTGCTCTGTACATGGTGGATTACTACCATCTTTTTTTGAACTATTTAGGGAAAATTTACAGGCGCGGGATGCCAGCCCACAAGTGTTCGAAACCTTGATTTCTACATTGAATTTACAGGCGCAGGGCTCCAGCCCTGTGTCTTCTTTGTTACTGGGGCACGATTACTTATTATGATTTACTTATTAAGGATAACCTGCTGTTTGTTGCGGATTTTTTGGAACATTTTACAGATCAAAAAGCTTATTGGAAATTGTTATTTTCGATGGTTTTTGGCAATGGTGTTAGTAACGGAAAAGGCAGAGGGCTGGAGCCCTGCGCCTGTTAAAGCCACTTAGTTTATCAGATCGAAGGATTCGACCACTTGAGAGCTCCAGCTATAAAAGCCATGTTTGCCGCGGTCTTAAACATGCATGGATAAACTGCAGCCATTCGCCCGGTACGTAATCTCAATATCTATTCCCATAATTTTTGTTGTCCTCAAAAGGAAAAATTAAAAATGGGAAGGCCCTGCAGAAATTCTGCAGGGCCTTCCCATTTTATTCATCGGAATTCTTAAGAAATATTATCTATTAATTTCCTTCACCGAACGCAGGGGCTGTTTTATCATACCAGATCCTTTGCGTGCTCAATGCCGGAAGATCCTGTGCATTAGGCGTAAAGCCTTGTTCCTGCATGGCGGCTTCCCAGTTTGGCCTGTTCGTTTCGCCCGGATCAAGTGTCCAGAACCTGCGGGGAATGATTTCATTCATTGCTTCTCTTGGGTAATATGCAGAAGTTTTTTTAGGATAACCCGTCCTTCTGCAAAACACAAACGCTTCATTGGGATTGCGGTAAAAATTAAGGTGCTGCTGAACATATATCCGCTCCAGGTCATTCGTTGCACCCAATTTTACATTTGCATCTGCGAGGTAGGCGTTGATCTCATCTGTGCCATTTCCTGTGAAGCCAGTCGTTGATCCGGCAACAACTGCAATGGCATTCATGGTAGCGATTGAAGCCGTTACGCCCCTATTGTACCAATCTGCCGCACTACCCTTTGTATCAACAGTTCCTGCATAACCTTTCTGGATGAATTCCGCCATTGTCAAAGCAGATTCTGCAGCTGACACCGCCACTTCTTTGTACAGCCCGCTGGTGATTCCGTTGTAACGCGGAGAAAAGAATTTCCTGTTAACCGGGGAAATCAGGAAATAATTGGTAACAGAATTTCCGGTGCTGCTGTTCCCAACAGGAAAAGGATTTTTTAAATAAGCGGCCATAGTTGGATTGGTCGTAAAATCTGCAGGTCCACCCTGGAAATAGATCATTGGATCAGCCGGGTTAATGAACGCGGGCAGTGTTGCGCCATACTTCGTAAGCGTATCTTTAAATGCACCCTGCAATCCGTTTTGTTCAAAATAAATTGGCAGGCGCGGATCATCTACTTTCTTCATAAAGTTTACGATCGATGAAGTTGCGAAACGCTGGCTTCTGTAGGTGATCTCACCGCCGCCGCCAAATGGCAGGTAATCTTCATTGGTGTACTCAAGCTGGTTAGCTGTTGCAACGATAGGGCCAATGGCATTTTGCAAAACCTGTTGAAAAATTTGCCTTGTCTTTGCATTGTCCTGCAATTCAAGCCGGGTAGCAATGCGCAATTTGAGCGAGTTCGCCAGCATCACCCATTTGTTCCAGTCACTCTTATAATAAACATCAGCGGTGCTGTAGCCAACCTGGGTTGTGCTTGTGTTATCAGAGAGTGCAGCAATTGCGTTATCGAGTTCGGCGAGCCAGGTATCGAATAGCTGCTGTTGGGTATTGTAAACCGGGCTATACAAAGCGTCGGTCCTTCCTTTCGTAGCCTGCGTATACGGGATGGAGCCATTCATGTCTGTCACCTTTATACCATGCATTACCTGGAGTACATAAGTAACAGCACTCATCTTTTTATAATTACCACTGTCCGGCCTGGATGCCAGCTGGTTCCTGATCTCAACGAGGTTGGGCAGTATCTGCAGGTAGTAAGTATTATAACGAAGGTTTACATTCCCGGTCAGTTCGTATGGATCGGTTGTCACGTGCTGTGTAAACCGCAACAGTTGCTCCATGCTTTCCCAAATCCATTCTGTGTATTGATATTTCATGATCTGGTCCTCTGTATAGGTTAACAGAAATCCCACATCCGGCTTGGTTACCACGCTTGGGTTGGTATTGATCTCGCCAAAATTTTTTGTACATGAACCGGTCATCGCGGCCAGCGAAACCGATATTGCACATATCATATATATTTTACGAATTGTCATAACGAATAATTATAAAATTAGATAATCTTAAAACCCTGCTTTAAGTGTAAAATTGATGTTCCTGGTTTTAGGCAGGAAACCAACTTCTCCTGAAAAAGCTGTATTGTTTGAGTTGTTTGATGCCGGGTTGAAATTGTGCGGCAACGTTTGATAGATGTATAACAAATCCCTGCCAATGATAGCGATTGATAAAGTGTTCAATTTTAATCTTTGCACCACTGTTTTCGGCAAAGAGTAACTTATAGCAACCTGTCTTAATGAGATCCAGGAATTTTTTAACACCCAAAAATCAGAAACACCTGTTGAGGAAGAACCATAGCGATAGAAAAATTGTGGTGTATGAGTTGGTTCCACATATCCTTTGTCGTAAGCTTCCTGGAAACTCATTCCACCAACATTTACCTGGGTACCGTTCGCCTGTGTGATCACCTGGCCCGGTTGGAAAACGCCTTCTACAATGCGTCCGTCATCGTACGCTTTATTATCGTAGGCGCTTGTCCAGCTAATGCCGCCGGTTTGCGCGTCCCTGCCATAAATGGAGTTAGGGAAAACGCCGGAATGCGTTCCCTGGCGGTAGCTCATCAGGGCGAAGTCGCCGCCGATCTTTGCATCTACCAGTACGTTCAGGCTAAAACCGTTGTAGTTAAACGTATTGTCCCAGCCACCGCGAAATTTCGCGTTCATATCTCCCACATCCTGCCAAACATTGCTGCGTGCGGGAAATGCGGCCCGTGCATCTGAGCGCCAGGTAAGCAGTGGAAGCCCGTTTTTAGGGTCAGCGATATTATTGCCGCTGGCGTCTTTGGCCTGGTAAGCAGTAGAATGTATCTGTGTCCTTAAGGTACCATAAGCGCCGCCTACTACGGCCCATGAGCTGATTTCACCAACATCGGTACCAGGTAACCTATACTCTGTTCTGCCTGGATAAAGTTCTACGATTTTATTCCTGTTCATTGAGTAATTCAATGCTGTATTCCAGCTAAATTTATTGGTACGTACCGGGGTCGCATCAATAGACAACTCTATTCCTTTGTTTTGTAAATTTCCGGCATTGATCAGGATAGAAGTTACGCCCGACTCAACAGTAGATGGTATCTCAAGTATCTGGTTTTTTGTATTGTCCTGGTAAAAAGTGACATCAAAACCTACACGGCTTTTTAGAAAGCGCATTTCCAATCCAAGCTCTCTTGAAAATTTGCGGGCTGGTTTAATATTAGGTTGTAACACGGAACTACTGCTGTAAGTAGAGGTAGGAACAGTTCCACCGTTTGCCCTGCTGAAGCCATTAAAAGCGAAACCAGGATTAAGTGTGAACGGATCTGTATCTGAACCGAGCCAGGCGATATTGGTCCTCAACTTACCATAGCTGATAAAGGAAGGAAGACTCTTGAATGCTTCCGTGAAGATCCAGGATAAACTGGCTGCAGGATAATTGTAAAAATTATTTCCGGTACCATCTGAATAAGTAAGGGCTGATGACCAGTCACCGCGGAAAGTGGTCTGCAGGTACAATTGGTTTTTGTAAGAAAGGTCCAAACTACCGTACAGCGAATTAAACTTTTTAGAACTGCTGATCCCACCGGTAACATCCGCTGGATTTCTCGAATTGGTGATAAAATAATTACCAGGATAATTAAGTCCGCCCCTGGTTTCTGAGTAGGAGTAAGAATTTTCGTAACGTTGAACTTCCGCACCCACATAACCCGCAATGCTAAAGTCTGAAGTAATTTCTTTATTCATCATCAGCATGGCTTTCAGGAACTTGCTTTGTTTACTTTCAAAACCCAGGCCGTATAAACCGCCGGAGTAAGCCGGGCCCTCCCCGAGTTCTTTATTTTCTCTTTTGATGTATATGTTATTAAGGTTGCCTTCCAGTACCAATTTGGCCCAGGAGGTTAAAGTTGCATTGATGGCTACCCTTCCCCGGAATAACTGTTCATTCTGGAGGTATTTGTTTTCGAAAAGATTAAACCAGAATCTTGACTCCGGTGCCTTGTTTGGTTCGTTGGGGTTATTGAGGTCCGGCGTACCGCCAAAAATGCTGGTATAATGTTCAGGCTGCATCCAGTATTTAGTATCATAGTTTCTTGGCAATACCCAGGTAAATAATTTACCGAAATTGTAAGAAGCAAAAGCATCCAGTCCACCAAGGCGCGGCGGGTTTTCTCCTTTAAAACTGCTGTAGGCAACACCCGCATCGATGTTGATCGACTTTGTCAACTGGTGCGTAGCGCGGATATCGAAGGCATCCTTACTAAACTTATTGGTTCTTACAACGCCTTCTCCCTGGTTGTGGTTATAGGACAGACGGAAGGTCGATTTATCTGAACCGCCCTCAATCGCGAGGTTAGTATTGCTACCGACACCTTTTTGAAAAGCATCTAAAAAATTATCTGGCTGAGGTGAGTATTTTGTCATGGTGCCATCGTAATTTCTTACTTCCTGTCCCTCCATGCGTGGGCCCCAGTTCTCTAACTCCCGGTAGATCTGCCTGTCAATATATGGTTGCCCTGTAGCAGGATCGATCGGGAATACCTTTGTCGTCCAGGCTTCATCAGATTTATAATTCGGTTCCCGGTTATCTGTAAAGAATGCCCCAACTGTACCACCGCCAAAGATGTTTTGAAATTCCGGCCCGGCATAAGGATCGGAAACATTTACAGATTGGGTAAGCGATACGCCGACACCTTTTCTTGTAGAACCTTTTTTGGATGTAATTAATATTACCCCGTTAATGGCCCTGCTTCCGTAAAGTGCCGCAGCGGCAGAACCTTTTAATACAGAGATAGACTCAAAGTCTTCCGGGTTTAAGTTTTTAAAATCGTTTCCAAAATCACGACCGGTACCACCAAATGTACCGTTGTCCATGATCACACCATCCACCACAAAAATTGGCTGGTTGTTGGTACCCAGCGTAGAGTTACCGCGGATAACGATCCTGGAGTTACCAAATAATCCGCCGGCACCCTGGTCGATCTGCACACCGGCTGCCTTGCCCTGTAATGCATTGATGGGATTGATCTCATTTGTCCTGGCGATGTCGGAACCTTTGACTTCCGTTACAGAAAATCCGAGTTGCCGTTTTTGTTTGGTGATACCGAGTGCGGTAACAACAACGCCACCCAGTTCTGTGGTAGCCGGCACTAGTGAAATAGTTATCAATGCCTCATTGCCAACCGTAACCTCTTTTGTTTGATAACCCACAATGGAAATGATCAAAACAGATTTAGGTTTTGCACTTAACAAAAAATTGCCGGTTGCATCCGACATGGTCGCATTGGTTGATCCCTTCTCTGTTACGGATGCGCCGGCAACGGGTTCATTTTTCGCGTCAACGATTACCCCTTTTAAAGTTATTTGCTGGCCGTAAGTGGTAAGGAAGGGACATAGCAGTAAACCAAACAAAAAATAGCTGATTACTCTTTTTCTCATAAAAGATAGTTTAAAAAGTTAATTGGTAGGAACCGTATTTTGGAACTTTTGTACACCAGTACGTACTGGTACATAAAAATACAAATATTTAATTGGAATAAAAAAATGCGGGCCTGCCTTTTTATTTATTTTGTTCAGAATAATGATGGGCGGTTTATAATTATATAAAAATACGGAGTGCCCGGCCGGTTATTTCCTGAATCTTTTCCTGTAGTGCAGCGGCGACATGCCCATCAGTTTTTTAAAGAGTCGCGAAAAATAATAACTGTCATTGATCCCAATGTCATAAGCGATCTCCTTCATACGGTTTTCTGTGAACTGGATATATTTACAAGCCTTCTGAATTTTCAGGTGGTTGAAATATTCGATGGGCGCAAAGCCCGTCTTGGCATGAAAGATCGCTGTGAAATGCGACACAGATAAATTTACATGCTGTGCAATTTGAGCCAGCGTAAGAATATTGCCGATCTGCTGTTGCATAAAATCTATGGCAACCCCTGCCGGTTCTGTATCGCTTTCGGAACTGGAATCGTCAAATTTATTGTCGAATTGAAAAGAGGCCATCAGGTGCCACAGGCACATGTTCGCATACATTATATTTTCACTGCCATACCCCCGCTCCAGGTTGTTGTATAATTCTTCAAAAAGGCTCTCCCTTTTTGGATTAAATCCTATAACGCCTTTGTGCCCGGATAGCTTTTCAATCATCGCGCCAGCAACGGCATCCCCGGTTTTACCTTTAAAATGTAACCAGTAAATTGTCCATGCAATGTCCTGGCTGGCTGCATACAGGTGTGGCGTATTGGCCGGAATGATAACAAAGTCTCCTGCATTGATATCATACCTGGTCTCGCCGATCTGTGAATAACCGCTTCCTTCCACACAGTAAATTATTATGTGCTGATCTATACCATTGGCACGCTTGCAGTAATGATGCTTTGCCTTTGGGTAATAACCGATATCAGTTATGTAAGCGTGTTGAACGATTGGATTGGTCTCGCAATGCGAAAATAAAATCTTTTTAGGCAGCGTGATTGCCTTCTGACCTTCAAATCCCTGCTTTTTTCTGATATGTTCCATAATAAAGCGAATATAGTAATATTGTCCATTAAATTCATAATAATGGTCATCCCCGGATAATAACAAAAGCTCAAATTTGGTTAACGATGAGCAACGACTACAATATCCGCTATATACTTTTGGTTTCCTTCATATCTGCGATTGGCGGATACTTGTTTGGGTTTGATTTTGCAGTGATCTCCGGGGCATTGCCCTTCTTAAAAATCCAGTTCGGACTCAATGCATATTGGGAAGGATTTACCACCGCCTCGCTTGCACTCGGTTGCATGGCGGGTTGCCTGGTGGCAGGACAGCTATCTGAAAAGCGCGGCCGCAAAACAGCATTGATGACCGCGGCCTGCATTTTTGCATTATCTTCTTTGGCAATGGCCCTTGCGCCTTCGCTTTGGTTTTTTATTACCGCACGTTTTGTAGCTGGTATTGGTGTAGGGATGGCATCCATGCTCTCGCCAATGTACATCGCTGAAATATCTCCTGCGCCGATAAGAGGCAGGATGGTGTCATTAAACCAGTTAACAATAGTACTCGGAATTTTAATTACCAACCTGGTAAATTATAGTTTGCGAAACAATGGCGTAGATGCCTGGCGCTGGATGTTCGGCCTTGGCCTTGTACCATCTACTATATTTTGTCTTGGAATAATGGTACTGCCCGAAAGTCCGCGCTGGCTCATAAAAGCTGCCAGGATAGATGAAGCAAAACGCGTACTGGCGCTCATCGGTAAACCACATTTTGCAGCAAGAACCTTCAGCAATATCCAGCAATCATTGACCGTGCAAACAAAAGCTGATTTCAGGCTTCCCTTTCGCAAACAATATCGCGGTGCATTGATAGCGGGTATTGTATTGGCCATGTTCCAGCAATTCTGCGGCATCAATGTCGTATTCAATTACAGCACTACTATTTTTCAAAGCATGGGTCTCAGCACAGATGACCAGCTGATGCAAACAGTTTTTATCGGGGCCGTAAACCTGTTCTTTACTTTTATCGCTTTTAGCCTGGTTGACAAGATCGGGCGTAAACCATTAATGATCGTGGGTGCCGCCGGGCTATCCATTCTATATTTATTGATAGCACATTTTCTCGATATCAGTCCGACCATCTCAACCATATTGTTGCTGGCGGCAATTGGCTTATACGCATCTACTATAGGGCCTGTTACCTGGGTATTGATCAGTGAAATATTTCCAGCCAAAGCAAGAGGAGAAGCTACTACCATTGCCGTGATCTGTTTATGGTTTGCTTATTTCCTGCTAACATTTACATTTCCGATTCTTGCAGAATGGATGGGCGGCGTTGCCAACACATTTTACATCTATACTTCTATTTGTGTGATAGCTGCGTTATTTATCTGGAACAGGGTAAAGGAAACAAAGGGCCGTACCCTGGAAGAAATGGACAATATGTTCGTGCATTAAAATCATACAATCGCTTATGCAACCGCAAGTTTCTGTTTGGATAGAAAAAATAAACATCCCTACTTACCCTGTTGGAAAGCCGGAGAAAAATCCTGTCTTCCTGGAGAAACGTGTTTACCAGGGAAGTTCAGGTGCTGTGTACCCGCATGCCATTATTGAAAAGATTTATGATGAAAAAACAGAGAAGGAATACACTGCTGTTTTTATTGAAAATGATTACCTGAAAATAATGGTGCTGCCCGAGTTGGGCGGCAGGATCCAGCGGGCGTATGATAAAATAAGGCAGCGGGATTTTGTTTATTACAACCAGGTAGTTAAGCCTGCACTGGTAGGACTAACAGGCCCATGGATCAGCGGCGGTATAGAATTTAACTGGCCGCAGCACCACCGCCCCTCTACTTTTGAACCGGTGGATTTTACCATCGAAGAAAATGAAGATGGCAGTAAATCTATCTGGGTAAATGAGGTTGAATTAATGACCCGCACCAAAGGAATGATCGGCTTCACCTTGTATCCTGGTCATGCTTACCTTGAAATAAAAGGACGGGTATTTAATCGTTCTTCTTTACCGCAAACATTTCTGTGGTGGGCCAACCCTGCCATTAAAGTGAACCAACACGCACAGTCGATATTCCCGCCTGACGTATATGCCGTATTCGATCATGGCAAAAGAGATGTCAGCGATTTTCCTGTTGCCACCGGCACTTATTATAAAGTAGATTATTCACCGGGCACGGATATTTCGCTGTATAAAAATATCCCGGTACCTACTTCTTACATGGCCATTCAATCCGGCTACAATTTTATTGGCTGTTACGAGAATGACACGCAGGCAGGTATGCTTCATATCGCTGATCATCATTTTAGTCCGGGTAAAAAACAATGGACCTGGGGTACCGGTGATTTTGGCAAAGCCTGGGAAAAAAATCTTACCGATGAAGATGGTCCTTACATCGAATTGATGTGTGGCGTGTACACCGATAACCAGCCAGACTTCACCTGGATCCAGCCAAATGAGGAGAAATCATTTGAACAATATTTTCTGCCTTATGCGGGTATTGGCATTGTTAAAAATGCTACCAGGGAGGCAGCAATAAGTCTTGAAATAACCGATGAAAAAGTCGACCTGAAAGTATACGCAACCGGTAAATATAACGGTGCAACCATCCGCCTGGTAATAGATGACAAAGAAATTTTTGCAGCGATTTCCGACCTGTCGCCAGAGGAGATTTTTGAAAAGATGACCACATTTTCAAACCCGGTGGCATTAAAAACTATTTATGCGGAAGTGTTGGATGCAACCGGCACACAGCTGGTTGATTACCTGCAGGAAGAACTTACCAGCCCTGAGATTCCGCCTGCCGCCGTGGCTGCAAAACAACCCGCCGAAATTGAATCGGTCGAGTTGCTATTTCTAAATGGGCTGCATCTTGAACAATATCGCCATGCTACGTTTAGCCCGGTTGATTTTTATAAGGAAGGGCTTCGGAGAGATCCCGGTGATACGAGGTGTAACAATGCCATGGGGCTCTGGCACATGCGCCGCGGTAATTTCACCGAGGCGGAAACATATTTCAGAACTGCTGTCAGCAGGCTGGTTCAACGTAATCCCAATCCATCCAATGGCGAGCCTTACTATCATTTAGGACTTTGTTTAAAATTACAGGGAGAAAACGAAAAAGCTTTTGATGCCTTTTACAAAAGTGCATGGAACGATGCCTGTCAGCACAGTGCCTATTTTCAACTGGCGCTTATTGCAACGGGGAAAGGAGATTTTAAACAGGGCCTTTATCTCATTGAAAAATCTTTGCTTAAAAGTTACCACAGCCATTCAGCCCGGCATCTAAAAACTGTCTTACTTAGAAAACTTCAAAACGATGAAGCGGCTTTAAATTATATAAATGAATCGCTAAAAATTGACCTGTTTAATTACGGGTGCCACTTTGAGCATTACCTGGTGTTGAAACAGGAGGGCAAAGATTTAGAGGCTGGTGAGGTATTGATAAAATTGAAAACATTACTGCGTCATAATTTCAATAACTACATTGAATATACCATTGACTATGTTAATGCGGGCCTCTTTGAAGAAGCAAAATTGCTGCTGCTGGAATATACAAAAGAAGATGACCAACGGTTGCACCCGCTTACTTTTTATTACCTGGGTTGGATAGCATTAAAATCAGGTGATCCCGGGTTGGCGTCTGCTTACTTTATTGATGCTGCGGAAGCGAGCCCTGATTATTGCTTTCCTTCTAAAGTGGAAGATATTGCCGTGCTGCAGTCAGCCATCGATCATGACCCCCTGGATTTTCACCCGAATTACTTTTTGGGTAATTTCTGGTACGCCAATGGACAATTCGAAAAGGCCATCAATTGCTGGGAACAGGCTGTCGCCATTAACGATACTTTCCCGACGGTGCATAGAAATTTATCGCTGGCTTACTACAATAAAAGAAAGGAAGTTGAAAAGGCGGTCGCGTCTCTCGAAAAAGCTTTTGATCTTGACAGAAAAGATGCAAGGGTTTTAATGGAGCTGGACCAGTTATATAAATTGAACAACCATTGCCATTGGAAAAGATTACAACTGCTGGAAGAGCATGTTGATCTTGTGGAAGAGCGGGACGACCTGTACCTGGAAAGGATCGTTCTTTATAACCATTTGGGGGATTTCGAAACTGCCCGTGCCCTGCTTGCCGAACACAAGTTTCATCCCTGGGAAGGCGGTGAGGGAAAAGTGGTAAGTCAATATTTATTGTGCCATATTGAGTTAGCAAAAAATGCCTTTGCGGAAGGTGATCATGCGGGGGCAATCGAATTATTAAAACTCGCGAAACATTACCCGGATAACCTGGGTGAAGGGAAATTGCCCGGCGCCCCGGAAAATGATATCCATTATTTTATGGGCATTGCCTATGCTGCTTTGGGCGATACAAACAATGCCAGGTTGATGTTTTCGACTGCCACCAATGGCATATCCACACCCGTACAGGCAATTTTTTACAATGATCCGCAACCCGATAAAATATTCTACCAGGGCCTTGCCTGGCTGCAATTGGAAGAACAGGAAAAAGCCTCCACCATATTTGAAAGTTTAATAAAATTCGGATCGCAACACATGAATGATGATATCCGGATCGATTATTTTGCGGTGTCGCTCCCGGAACTGTTGGTCTTTGACCAGGACCTGAACCAAAAAAATTACATCCATTGCAATTACCTTACCGGGCTCGGTAATTTGGGATTGAATAAAACTTCACTGGCCGAGGCCTCCTTTAGAAAAGTACTTGGCGCCGACCGCAATCACCAGGGCGCCATTACACATTTAAATATGATTCATTTTATTAACAGCTATGGCAATAAAAAAAACATGGTGGGGCAACTATAACGGTGAGGACATCTACCGTTTTACCATCAGCAATGGTTACCTGGACTTGACTGTTTCTAATTTTGGTGCTACTGTAATAGCTATTAAGATGCCCGAAAATCAGGGAAACCCTGAAAACATGGTACTGGGTTACGATACGCTGGAAGGTTATGTGAACGATACTTATTACATGGGCGGCATTGTCGGCCGTTTTGCCAACAGGATCTCTGATGCGGCCTTTATTATCGGGCAACAAAAATACCAGCTTACGGCAAATGAAACAGGTACCGGCAATCATTTACATGGGGGTACGATTGGCTTTAATAAAAAAATATTTTTTGTTCAGGGCGAGCCGTCACAAACTGAACTTAATAGCATACAATTTCATTATTCGAGCCCCGCGGGAGAAGAAGGTTATCCCGGCAACCTGGAAGTTGATATCACCTACCGGGTTACCGAAAAAGATGAAGTGGTCATAGCTTACAAAGCCAGTACTGATCAAACTACACCCGTTAATCTTACCAGTCATTGCTATTTTAATCTATCCGGTTTAAAAATGACGGCAACGGAACAGGATTTATTTATCAATGCAGACAATGTCCTGGTAACTAATGCACATTATATTCCAACCGGGGAAATAAAGAAAGTAAAAGGCACAACATTCGACTTTACAACTCAACAACCTATCAATAACTATCCTG
Source organism: Ferruginibacter sp. (assembly GCA_039916545.1). Lineage (GTDB taxonomy): Bacteria > Bacteroidota > Bacteroidia > Chitinophagales > Chitinophagaceae > Ferruginibacter. Next base: position 303 of record JBDSLD010000380.1, on the reverse strand, counting down.
GTTTTAATGGGTACAATGAGTGCTTTGTAGTAAACAAGAACGGTGATGAAATGGCGCCCCAGGCTACTCTTACGGATACCATATCAGGAAGAACGATGCTTGTAAAAACAACCCTGCCCGGGATTATGTTATATACGGGTGACCACCTGGGGGCGCCTTTTATAAAAAACCAGGGTGTCTGCCTGGAAGCGCAGTTTTTCCCTGACAGTCCCAACCAGCCTCATTTTCCGTGCACGCTGTTACATCCCGGCGATCTATATCAGCATACAACTATTTACCGGTTTAAATAAATAACTTATAATT
>JBDSLD010000379.1:0-15837 GCA_039916545.1 Ferruginibacter sp. | reverse complement strand
ACATTTTCAAAAAAAAGGGCATTGATTTTCAATGAATAACAATTCTTTCCTCTATAAAAAACATGAAACTTTAACTAAATTGGTGCTTTTTTTAACATTTAAAGGACTTTTAGCTGCAATGTGGCTTAATAAGGATGTTGAACAGCCAAAGGCAGTCAACTTTCACAACTATCTTTTGGTATGTTAAGGATCAAGCGTGAAGAGACTCAACTTAGACGTAGGGGGTAGCCATCCACTGTCTCAGCGCATTGCTCATTAAATGGTCTGACGGTCCCAGTCTGACCATTTGATGAGCAATGCGGCTAATGTCCTGGATGCTTTTTATTGTAAACGATTTCTTAAAATTCGCACAGAAATTTATTCGCGCTTAACAGCGAATCCTTCACAACTATCTTTCGTACGGTAGTGTCTGCAAGAAAACGCTGTTATTAATAACTGGTAAGGGGGTTTAGAATATTTTCTAATCCGAATCTTCCCTTCACCAACTCCCTGTCAACTCTCTACTTTTGCCTCCACAGCCGGTCCGCCAGCTGGCGGATAACCGGAACGCTGCTGTTTTTGCTTCTTTTAAAAAATAGGCTGCGCATTTTTTCAATTCCGATTTCATCGGAACCGAACCAACGAAAGGCAGCTAACCCGCTTACTGATGTAGCAGATCAAATAGTGACCACACTTAAATGCCTTTTATTAAACAGCTCAGCAATATTTTATTTTAGGCCATTTCTTTAGTTTCAGATTAATACTATTCAACAAGAAAAATCTCCACAATCCATTGTCTGTAAAGGTTTTCAGCGTTTTCGTGCAAACACTACGGTAAGGATCAACTGTGAAGAGACTAAGGGGTAGGTAGGATGGAGCCGACTGTGGTAGGACGTCCCTAAATTATCCTCCTGCTTAGAGAAAGGCAGTGATCATTTAATGATCTCTGAAATAAATCCGTCCAATTCCTCCTCCGTCAACGGATCTTTTTTTTTGATTACAAGATTTCCCCGGGCATTGTAGAAATAGGTTACCGGAACAGAAGTGATCCCAAGATCATGAAAAGTATTTTGCAATTGTGTGTAAATGAACGTATAATTATTTTCTTTTTTGAATTTGCTTATCTTATCAACCGGTTCATCAGAAGCCATTAGAATATTGACTTCATCTCCATATTTGTCCCTGGCTTTTTGAAATGCCGGAAGCTCTTCCCTGCAGGGTGGGCACCAGGTTCCCCAAAAATTTATAACCAGCGGTTTACCTGAGAAAGCCGCCAGGTCGACTACTTTGCCATCCAGGTCCTTTAATGAAATGCCGGATAAATTTATCCTTGGGGCATAATGGTTTTTAAGCTTCCTGATGATTATAAACGAAGCTGCTACTACCAGCACTACCGCCACCAGATAAATTGATCTTTTATTCATTGTGCTTCTGATTACGACGAAATTAAGACCGTTATTTCATTTTCTTAAACAGGTTGATCAGGCCATTGGTAGATGAATCATGCGAGGCAACCAGGTCATCCGCCTGCAATTCCGGCAAGATCTTCTTGGCCAGCACTTTACCCAATTCAACACCAAACTGGTCAAAGCTGAAAATATTCCAGATCACCCCTTGCACGAAAATCTTGTGTTCGTACAATGCAATCAGTTGTCCCAGCGAATGCGGTGTAATTTCTTTTATCAAAAAAGAATTGGTTGGCCTGTTGCCTGTAAAGGTCCGGTATGGATCATCCTGTTTACTGCCATTCATCAGGGCCTCGGTTTGTGCGAAGAAATTGCTCAATAAAATTTCGTGGTGCTCGCCAACCGGGTTATGACTGATCGCCGGCGCAATAAAATCGCAGGGTATCTTTTGTGTTCCCTGGTGGATCAATTGGTAAAAAGCATGCTGGCCATTGGTACCAGGTTCACCCCAGATCACCGGCCCGGTTGAGTAAGTAACCCGCTCGCCATTCCTATCCACGTATTTCCCGTTGCTTTCCATATTCCCCTGTTGAAAATAAGCGGCAAAGCGGTGCATGTACTGGTCATATGGCAGGATGGCTTCTGTGGATGTACCATAAAAATTAGTGTACCAAATCCCTACAAGCGCCATGATCACGGAAATATTTTTTTCAAAAGCAGTAGTAGCAAAATAGTCATCTGTTTTATGAGCGCCCTTCAACAGCGATTCAAAATTATCGTATCCAACTGTCAGTGCAATTGACAAACCAATAGCGCTCCATAAACTGTACCTGCCGCCTACCCAGTCCCAGAAGACGAACATATTTTCCGGTGCAATACCAAATTTCACCACATCAGCCTCATTGGTGCTAAGCGCGGCGAAATGTTTGGCAATGTGGGCCTCGTCCTTTGCCTCTTTCAAAAACCATTCTCTTGCAGTATTTGCATTCGTCATGGTTTCCTGCGTGGTAAAAGTTTTAGAAGCAATCAAAAACAGTGTCTCTTCCGGCGTTACTTTTTTCAAAGTCTCGCTGATATGAGTTCCATCAATATTGCTTACAAAATAAGGTTGTATACCATCCACCCAGTAAGGTTTTAATGCCTCCGTAACCATTACGGGCCCAAGGTCGCTGCCGCCAATGCCAATGTTTACGATGTATTTGATTTTACTGCCCGTATAGCCTTTCCATTCACCACTATGTACATTGGCGCAAAAGCTTTTCATTTGGTCCAGCACTTTAAATACGTCCGGCATAACATCCTTACCATCTACCACAACAGGCTTGCCGGAAAAATTTCGCAACGCGGTATGGAGCACTGCCCTGTTCTCTGTCTCATTAATTTTTTCTCCTGCAAACATTGCTTCCATCGCATCAGCCAGGTTACAGTCGTTGGCCAGTTGGATCAACAATCTTACAGTATCTTCATTGATATTATTTTTAGAATAATCAAAAGCAATATCATCTGTGATCAAAGAGAATTTATCGAACCGCCCCTTATCGTTGGCAAACAAGTCCTTCATCGGCAGGTTTTTCATTTCTTCAAAATGCTGTTGCAGTGCCAGCCACGACGGGGTGGTGGTGGGGTTGATTTTCGGGAACATATTTAAAATTAGGTTAACGTTGAAAAGAAGGACGAAGATAAAGTTTGTTGTACAAAAAAAATGCAGGCATGATAAATGTAATAATAGGATCATTGAACAAACCGCAAATCCGTTTGTCTTTAGCACAAGACCGGCCAGTGTTTGTATGTTCACGGCCGCAGACGGTCGCACAATGAAATGCGCCCGGTACAGGCGGTATTTATAAATAAATTAAATTCGCAATTGTATAAGTAAATTTTTATCATGCCACCATCTTTGCATTACCAGATCGCCTATCTTTTCCTCCTTGCCTTACCGGTGGCCTGCGTGTCCTGGACAGTCACCCATGAAGAAATATTCCGGGAGCAAAGGGAATTTTGTGAGAGAAAATCAAAAGAGTGCAATACCCTGCTGCAAAGGAAATTCTTTTATTTATTTACCTGTGAATATTGCTTCAGTCATTATATCAGCTTATTTATTTTAATCATCACCCGTTATCACTTACTTTATTTTAGCTGGCGCGGATATATCATTGCTTTTTTTGCGCTGGTGTGGATCGCGAATATTTACATGAGCATATATGGCTTTATCCGCGTGGGTTTGAAAAAAGAAGGTATGGTAGCTAAAATAAAAGAGGTTGAACTGGAAGATTGCAAAGATGAAAAACAACAATAAATATTTTATTTCTATCGCTTACCCGGGCTACTAATCACCATTAACTAACCTGCTTAATTTTTTGTATGGCTTTTTTAAAAACAAAGGTTTTTTTACCTTTCTACGCAAAACTTGCTTTTGTACTGGTATGCCTGATCTCCCTGAGCTACATCTTTGTTTTGGGTAAACAGATACTTTCCCCTTTGCTGTACTCTTTTTTGTTTGCCATATTGCTTTTTCCGATGGCGGGTTATTTTGAAAAAAAATTTAAATTTCCGCGAAGCATGGCATCGGGGCTATCGGTTATCCTGCTGGTACTTTCCATTTCACTGATCATATATTTTGTGGGGTCGCAAATATCAAACCTTGCCCAGGACTGGCCCATGTTTAAGGAGGCCTATATGTCATCGCTTGCTGATATCCAGCATTGGATCTCCCAAAAATTTCATGTCAATACTGCCAAACAAATTAATTACGTCAATAACGCCACCTCAAAATTAATATCATCCAGCACAACAATTATCGGAGAAACAGTGCTGTCCGTATCATCAGTCCTGCTTTTCCTGGTATTTGTTATGATCGATACTTTTTTCCTGTTATTCTATCGCAGGCTGATCATCAAGTTCCTGGTCACGGTTTTTAAAGAAGAAAATTCAGTGACCGTTTTTGACATTGTTGCCCAGGTACAATATATTATCAGGAAATATATCTTAGGACTGCTGCTCGAAATGGCCATAGTTACTGCTGTATGTTGCATCGCATTTTCGATCATTGGAATTAAATATGCCATTCTGCTTGGTTTTATAACAGGGCTGTTCAATATCATCCCTTACATTGGGATCTTCACTTCCCTGGTCCTGAGTACCTTGATCACTATCGGCACTGCGGCGTCTACCACCACAATTATTTTAGTGATCGGAACAATAGGAGGCATACATTTAATTGACAGCAATGTGTTGCTTCCGCTGATAGTCGGATCGAAGGTTAAGATCAATGCATTGATAACGCTGCTGGGTGTTATTGCAGGGGAGATGCTATGGGGAATTTCCGGCATGTTCCTTTCGATACCGGTGATAGCGATCAGTAAGATCGTATTTGACAGGATTGAAAACCTTAAACCATGGGGACTTTTACTGGGTGATGAAAAAGACGAACAAGACCCACCTAAACTACGGAATGAAGTCAAGGAGGAGGAAGCGGAGAAAACAGCTGATCCGGCTTTAATTACTGATAAATAAATTTTCAATCTTAAGTCAATAACGAAGTGTTTACAACCTCAACTATTGAGATAACAAACTGCGGCATCATTTTGGCTTAAGCTTATAAATACCTAATTTAATTAAAATTTGCACATAAATACAAACCCTAAAATTAACACCTTAATTGCGAACCATTTATCAACTGAATGGTTTGGATGAAGGCAAGATATTTAACCGATCTTTGCCGCCTTTTGTAAGGCCATTTAACTTCTCATTATCATTAAATTTCGTAACACTATTGTACGAATTACTCAACCCCAAAAATAAAATCATGAAAAAAATTATTCGCTTCTCTGCCCTTTTTTTATTGGTGATGGCCAGCCTATCTGCTACTGCCCAAAAGTATAAAACCGCGGCTGACACGGGCAAATTAAACCTGGAATATGTAAAGGTTAGTAATGACATAGCAGAATTGACGGCAGACCTTGCGACTGCTCAAACTAAACTCATCACATACCAGGAAAAGGCAAGATCTGCGGAAGAGGAAGCACAGAAAGCCGCCAGTTCAAGTAGCGACCAGGCCTCCAAAGCTACTAATGGCGAAATGGATGATGCAAAAAAAGCGAAGAAAAGAGCGCAGAAGGCCTATGATCAGGCCAAAGATGCAAAGAACGCAAACGATGATGTAAAGGACCAGAATAACAAAATAGAAAAACTCAATTCTAAATTAAAAAAGAAACAGGAGCGCCAGCAGGAGCTGGATGAAATGCGTGCAACTATTAATTCGAAATTAGCCAATAACTGACCTTTGATCTTACGCGATTTGTTGATGTGCCGATCTTAAAAAATTAGCACATCAACAAATTATTATACCAGCCAGTTAAATGCTGTTATAGCTTAACCGGTATCATTCCCCGGATTCCCATATCAACAACCTGGTCGCCATTCCCCGGATTAAATTTCCCGTTGCTATCCCCATCTTTCCATTCAAAACTTTTGTTGGTTGAAAGGTTCACCCGGATATTGATATCGTTCGTTTCAGCACCTGTAATTACCAACGGGGAAGAAAATTGCCCGGTGACAACGCAGGAGCCTTGCGGAACAGGTGAGGTGGCAAAAATCGGATTAGGAACAGTCGTGGCACCCGGAGGCGCCTGGCCGGTCTGCACAATGCCAAAACCAAGCGTACCCGCTTCTACGGCCCAGTAACCCTGCGCTTTATTTGCATTTACAATTACCGTAGAATCTTTTATTTTAAAGCTTTGAACATAAGTGTTAAAGCCGATAAAAGATGCAATAGTCGCATCCAATATGAATCCTGATTGTTCAACGGTTACCGTATAATTCTGGTAAGCCAGCGAAACCCTCAGCCAATTATATGTTCCAGCAGGCAAATTACCTAATGGCACGCTTAAGAATACTTCATTATTGCCGACCATTTTCGCGTTTGAAAAATCAATCGCTTTTGATCCGCCTGTTGTAACTTCAGGCGCTGTGTATAAAACGGCACCTGCTCCAAGTCCGGTAAATTGATCCTTTGTTAATTCAACATAATGGGCACTCATGGAATTGAAGCGTGGCGACTGCGCGGCGTTCCCGGCAGGCATTACAGCCGGTTGGCCCAGGTTATTCAGCCTTACCTGCGTAGAATCGAACCTGAAAGTAAAATTAACTTTTGTAGTTCCGGGAACAACATATCCGGATGCACTGGTTTCTTTTTGACAAGACTGGCAAATAATGGCTGCAAGCGCGATCAATACAGGGATCTTAAGGTTCATGTATAATTGATTTGCCCTAAAACGTCGCCACCTTTTTTTTATTTTTCAATCACAAAGCTTTAACAATTGAGATCACTTTTTCGATCATTTTGTCTGTGACGTCAAGGTGTGTAACCATCCTTATCTGCGTTGGCGAAATGGCAATGGTCAATATATCCGAGGATTTGAGCGCTGCTTCAAGTCCTTTAGCGGTAAAACGGTCCTTCACTTCAAATATGATGATGTTGGTTTCAACGGGCATTATTTTACCGGTAAAATCTGTTTTAATTAATGCTTCCGCGATTTGCTTCGCCCGGTGATGATCATCTGCGAGCCGGCTGATATTGTTTTCCAGTGCATAGATACCGGCCGCTGCTAAAAAACCCGCCTGCCGCATGCCGCCTCCAAAAACTTTACGTACCCGCCTCGCTTTTTGTATAAATTCGGTTGTTCCCAACAGCAAGCTTCCCACAGGTGTACCGAGGCCCTTGCTGAGACAAACCGAAATGCTGTCAAAGGCTTCGCCATACTGCCACGGCGTTTCATCTTTTGCCACAAGGGCGTTCCATAATCTTGCGCCATCAAGGTGAAGTTTCAGGTTATTTGCCAGGCAGACTTCCTTTATCTCCAGAATATCATTGAATTCATAACAGCCTCCACCGCCCCGGTTGGCTGTATTTTCCAAACTCACCAGCGACGTTCTTGCTTTATGAATATCATTGGGATTAATTGCCTCTAAAACATCAGCTGCGGTAATTTTTCCCCGGTATCCTTCAATCGCTTTTACCTGGCAACCGCTGTTAGAAGCAATTCCGCCTCCTTCATAAATGTACACGTGGCTCATTTTATCACAGATCACTTCATCCCCGGGTTGCGTATGGCACCTGATTGCGACCTGGTTGGTCATGGTGCCGCTCGGACAAAATACCGCCGCTTCCATCTGAAACAATTCGGCAGTCATTGACTCTAACAGATTAACGGAGGGATCTTCACCAAAAACATCGTCTCCAACCTGCGCGGTAAACATCGCATCCAGCATTGCAGGAGAAGGCTTGGTAAAAGTATCGGAACGGAGGTCGGTTATCATGCCGCAAATATAGGCGTTTTCGATTTTTTGTTGAAGTTTTACTAACCAGGCAACAGCATGAAACACCAGTCATAAAGCAATTTTTGGGGCATTGCACCGATTGTAATGACGAAAGCTTTTTTGATGTTTAAAATGCTCATTACCAGAACTAATCTACTTCAGTATCCGCTTTTAAATGGCTTCCGGATTTGAATTGAAGTCAATGGTAAGACAGTAAGTTATAGAATGCGTTGCAACTCATTCGCCTTTTTTCGGGCGTTTTTGTTACAACACTATGAAATGTAAGAGAAGATTTGTAACTTTGCAAACTAATTTTTAGTATATTTTGCAGATTAAACATTCCTTTGCAACGTTACTGCAACAATAACTGTCCTGAAACGTTAGATATTCTGAATATAATTCAACAAAATGAGGCAACTTAAGATCGCAACGCAGATTACCAACCGTGACTCACAAGCGGTTGAAAAATATCTGCAGGAAATTTCCAAAATCTCTATGATTACCCCGGAAGAGGAAACCATTTTAGCACAAAAGATCAAAATGGGGGATCAAAGGGCATTGGACAAACTAGTTCAGGCCAACCTTCGTTTTGTGGTATCTGTTGCTAAACAATACCAGCACCAGGGGCTTTCATTGAGTGATTTGATCAACGAGGGTAACCTCGGATTGATAAAAGCGGCACAACGCTTTGATGAAACAAAAGGTTTCAAATTTATTTCTTATGCTGTGTGGTGGATTCGCCAATCGATACTACAGGCATTGGCAGAGCAGGGCAGATTAGTCCGCTTGCCGCAAAACAAAATTGGTACATACAACAAAGCAAATAAGGCCTACATGGCTTTTGAGCAGGAACACGAACGTGAGCCTTCCACAGAGGAATTGGCGGAGCTATTGGAGATGAGCGAAACGGAGATCAATAATATTTTCCAGAGCAATACACGTCATACTTCACTTGATGCCCCGGTTCACGAGGCAGAAGATGTAGCCATGGGCGACCTGCTGCAAGGTGGCGACGATACTGATGAAGATGTAATGCATGATTCATTGAGAAATGAGATCCGCAGGGTCTTAAAATCTTTGAGCCCAAGGGAAGCTGAAATTGTAAATGCCTATTTCGGATTGGATGGAGAGAACGGTGTTACCATTGAACAGATCGGGCAGAAGTATGATCTTACCAAGGAACGCATCCGCCAGATCAAAGAAAGAGCGATCAAACGCCTGCAGAAAGCCAGGTATAGCGGTGCATTAAAAGCTTACTTAGGTTAAGATATTTTTATTTTATTTGTTATTGAAAAAAAATTCCTTCCGTTGTATTATGGAGGGATTTTTTTTGCCCTTGAGCTGAAAGTTGCAGATTGACCATAACAGAAAATGGACAGGCGTCAATTGCAACCTGCCGTCTCACCGGGACCGTCAGACAGCAGGTTGCAATTGACGTTTGTATAATTGCACCGTATTTTCAAGTCCCAGGTAGATGGCATCGCATATCAGTGCATGACCGATCGATACTTCCAGTAACCCCGGAACATGGTGGGCAAAGAACTGTAAATTTTGAAGGTCAAGATCGTGACCGGCATTGATGCCCACGCCAAGTTCATTTGCTTTTTCTGCGGCAGCGATGAACGGTTCTATTGCCTGTTGTTTTTTCCCTTCCGCGTATAATTTGGCGTATCCTTCGGTGTAGAGTTCGATCCTGTCAGTACCAGTGGCTGCAGCGCCTTCCACCATTTCAATTACCGGATCTACAAAGATGGAGGTACGGATGCCTGCCTTTTTGAACAAACTGATCATTTTAATTAAATAATCCTTGTTTGCAGTGGTGTCCCAGCCATGGTTGGAAGTGATCTGTCCAAGGGCATCCGGCACCAGCGTTACCTGCGCAGGTTGATTTTCCAACACCAGTTGCACAAATTTATCTTCTGTACAATTGCCTTCGATATTAAATTCAGTGCTGATCACTTTCTTCAATGCATACACATCTGCATAACGGATATGGCGCTCGTCCGGGCGCGGATGTACCGTAATGCCATCGGCGCCAAAACTTTCAATGTCTAAAGCGGTGGCTGTAAGGTCGGGGTTATTACCACCACGACTGTTTCTCAAAGTGGCGATTTTGTTGATATTGACGGAAAGCTTGGTCATTAGTAATCAAATTTTTGTCAAAGTTAATAGTGTTGGGTTAAATGTAAATGGTCAATGCAGGGGGGTAAATATTTCACCCGTCATTTGTCACTGATGGTTAAATACATTTCTTCTTAAAAGGATATTATTATATTGCAAAGAAAAGTATCAATGAAGAATTTTTTGCTTGCGATCGCTATTTTTACCCAGACCTCTTTATTCGCCCAGGATAACTATTGGCAGCAGGAGTTGCATTACACCATCAATAGTGAATTAAATGACCAGGAAAAATCCTTAACAGGATTTGAAGCTGTAATTTATAAAAATAACTCTCCGGATACACTTGGTTTTATTTGGTTCCACATCTGGCCCAACGCTTATAAAAATGAATCCACCGCTCTGATGCAGCAGATAAAAAATGATGCGGAAAGAAAAAAGAAAGCGGAGAAATATAGTCCTGGATTTATTGAAGGGCTTGTCTTTAAAGTAGATAATAAAGACGCTGTTACGGAGGCACATTCAAACGCCAATTATATAGATGTGATCAAACTTATACTGCCTGCACCATTAAAACCGGGCGATTCTGTGACGATCACAACCCCGTTTAAAGTAAAACTGCCATCTTATTTTTCAAGATCCGGTTATGCGGACGGAGAGTTCATGGCTTGCCAGTGGTATCCCAAGCCAGCAGTATATGATAAGGCAGGTTGGCATGAGTTTCCTTACCTGGATATGGGAGAATTCTACAGTGAGTACGCGTCGTACCGGGTGGCCATTACGGTTCCGTCGGCTTATGTGATAGGTGCAACAGGTGTTCTGCAGAACAGAGAAGAACTGGCCCAATACAAGAGCATCGGTGCAAAAAATGTTGCCAGCAGAACCGGACAAGCCACTTTGTACAAAGCAAGCGATAAAAATCCAACAAAGACGCTTACCTACTTCGCCGCAAATGTCCCAGATTTCGCCTGGTTTGCCGATAAAGAATTTGTGATTCAATATGATACGGTCCTGTTAAGTACAGGTAAAATAATAGACGCCTTTAGTTATTATCACAACAGGAAAAACACTATCTGGAACAATGGTATCGATTATATCAAGTCGGGAGTGAGAAGTTACAACGATTGGATAGGGGAGTACGAATACCCGGTGGTGCAGGTGGTAGAGGGGCCCAAAAATAATTCCAGCGGCGGGATGGAATACCCGATGATCACGTTAATAACCAGTCCTGATGCAAAGATTGAAACGCTCGATGCGGTCATTGCACATGAGATAGGCCACAACTGGTTTATGAGTATGCTTGGCAGCAATGAAAGGGCGCATACGTGGATGGATGAAGGATTGAACACCTATTTCCAGTTCCGGTATGAAGCGGAGAAATACCGGACCAATTCGATTTTCGGCTCAGCATTGCCTGCTTCATTGAGAGAGTTGCCATCGGATAAATTCCTTGAACTGATCTATCAGAACCTGGAGGAGATACCGATGAATACGGCAATGGAAACACCGGCTGATAAATTTTCCGGCAGCCAGGAGTATGGGCTTATTTCTTATGTTAAGACCGCTGTGTGGATGTACCTGCTGGAGTCTGCTGTCGGCAGAGAAAAAGTAGACAAAGCGATGCAATTTTATTTTACAAAATGGAAAGACAAGCATCCCCAACCAGCTGATATGAGGGCGGCTTTTGAAGAAAGCATGGGCGGTAGCCTGGAAAAGTTTTTTGATATGATAAATAAGGCAGGCAAGCTTATTGGGGAATGATGGGATGAATGATTAATGATGAATAATGAGAGACGAATAATGAGATACTTCAATAGCAAAAACTTCTTATAGCTGAACTATTAAAATGCCCACCAAAAAGCCACTCATTATTCATCACTGATCTCGCATTACATTATCCTTAAAAACTCATATCATCTGCGCTGGGGCCATAACTGCCGGGGATCGGTATATTTAACAGGCGAAGATATACGCCTAACTGGGCGCGGTGGTGAATGGTCTGGCTAAAAGCCATTCTTAATACTTCCGCCTTCGGTTGTGTGCTGTAAATCGTTTCCCCGTTGCGCAAGGTCCAGGATTCATCCAGTTGTTCTTCTCTGGCTGATTCCAGGGCAGCCTTGCTTTCTGCCAGGTTCTTTTCAAATGACTCCAGTACCAATGCGGTAGAACTGATATCCAGGGGCGTATAGCCGTTGACAGCAAAGTCCAGTTCAGTGGTATTTAGCGTCATTGCCGCCCAGCCTGGCAATTCGGCAATATGGGTCGACAATTGCTGTAAGGTCATGCTTTTTTCGTGGGGCTTCCATTGGTACTTATCATCGGGTACCAGCGCGAGCATTTTACGGGTAGTATTGGCCTCCTGCTGAAGCTCTTTTAAAAACATTTGGGTCAGTGACATACGATTTAATTTTTGGTTATACAGCAAAATAACAATGCCCCACTGACAACCCTATGGCAGTGTGTTTTTTTTGTTCCAAATTTATTTTTAATAATTTACCGGCAGGGATTTCATGTAATCATTCACCTCGATGTGATCTGTCTTTTGAAATGGAGTTTCGGTATTGGTGATCTTTAAAACACGGGATACTTTAAAGTCCCGGTAGTCCTGCCGCAGGTGGCACCAGGCGATCAGGTGCCAGCTGAAGGCATAAAATATCAGGCCGATCGGTTCCGCTTTTCTGCGGCTTACTTCTTCCTTATTATTTTTATAATCGAACTCAATGATCGTCCTGGCCGAAATAGTATGTTGCAGGATTGATAAATATTCATAGTCGTTGGTCAGGCAGGGTGGTAACTGGAGTTTAATTTGTTGGTGAAGCTGTTCCAGTTTTTCCTTTTGCGAATGCCTGAGCACAGCCTTTACTTTATTTAGTGCGTTGGAGTATTGTATTTGAATTGATTTGTCTGTAAATGCATACACCACAGATTCCATCAGCAACAAGGCATTGGCTTCGTCTGAATTAAATGCCACGGGTGGTAAAAAATATCCCTGCACGATAAAATATCCCCTCGATGCTTCGAAGCTAACAGGGATGCCTTGTTCGATCAGGGCCTTTATATCCCTGTAAACCGTGCGTACACTGATACTGAATTTTTCCGCTATCTTTTCAGCAGGTACAAATTTCTTTGACTGCAATAAAGTAAGTATGCCAAATAGCCTGTCGATCCGGTTCATGCAATGATGTTGATAATTTATTATTACCGATGAAGATAAAATAAAATTAGTGAATGAGAAAAGTCAGTGGAAGAGGGGTATAAAAATGTGATTAGGCAAATTTTGATAAATATAGCTGGTGCAGTTTTGTAAATACCGGCTTATCAGTTTTGAATTACAATCTTTCCTGAAAAAAATTAAAAACGATCCCGCTTAAATAATAACGCAGATGTATTAATTTACCGGCATGGCGACTGAAAATTATTTTTTCCTGCTGATCCTTCTTCTGGCAATTTGGATCAGCGTACACAAGAATAAATTGACCTGGGCCGGAGCTGTAACAGGTGGCCTGATCGGGTGCTTTGTTTTTATCGGTGCACATTTCACAGGCATTGCTATGCTCGGTTTATTCTTCCTGCTTGGAACGATCGCTACTTCCTGGAAAATAAATATAAAAGAACAGATGGGCGCCGCGGAGAAAAATAAGGGCAGGCGCACGGCGGGCCAGGTAATTGCCAATGGAGGAGTGGCAGGTATTACAGGCTTACTCGCATTTTTAATGCCTGTGCAGCAAGTATTATTTCAGTTGATGATGGCCGCCGCCCTTGCTTCTGCTACAGCAGATACGCTTTCATCCGAATTGGGAACGGTTTACGGAAAAAAGTTTTACAATATCCTTAGTTTTAAAAAAGATAAACGTGGGGAAAATGGCGTAATAAGTATCGAAGGGACTTTATTTGGAATAATCGGCAGCGCTATAATTGCGGTTGTATTTGCCACCGGGTTCGGATGGGATCAGCGGCTTGGCTGGATCATCGCTGCAGGCATAACAGGTAATATTGCAGATTCCATTTTAGGCGCCACACTCGAACGGAAACATTATTTAAACAATGACGCCGTTAATTTTATCAATACCTTTTTAGCGGCGATGACAGCATCAGGACTAATGAAGTTATTTTAATACCAGCGCTATGATATGCATCTTTCAGGGTGATTGACCAGGGTTGCCAACCCGTCAACTATAGCAAGTAAACAGCACAATAAACATCTCCAGGGTTGGCAGCCCCTTGTATACTACATTTATTACGTGTACTTAAATCCCCAATATCTCTTCAAGCTAAGCAGCTTTTTTGAAGTGGTTATCCAACTCCAAAAAATAACACTGAAAAACTGTAATTTCTTTTGGAATGAACTTTGTTTTTATCCTTAAAAATAAAAGTTATGCTAACAATCATGAATGACCTTCCGCCACACGTGTTGGGTGTGAGAGCGACCGGCACAGTCTCAAAACAGGATTTTGATGATACATTAAAGCCTGCCCTGGATGAATTAAAAAAGCGTACAGGAAAGATCAACTACCTGTTATTGCTTGAAACGAGCGTCAGCAATTTTACCCTAGGAGCCTGGATGGATGACCTGCTGATAGGTTTAAAACATTTTACCAATTGGAACCGCATTGCCATTGTTACAGATCAAAAGCTGGTTGAGAAATTTTCAGACATGTTCGGTTATCTGGTCCCTGGTGACGCCAAAGGATTTACCCTGGACGAATTGTCTGCTGCGAAGGAATGGGTAAGTGCCGGATAAAAATGTGGAGGTGTGGCACTTTGATATCCGGTTTGATTTTATAATAACCTGTTTGCCATTCTGATCGTAAGGATCTCATTGATCAGCAGGTTCCATTATTTTCTGCCGTATATTTTTTAATTGTTGAATATGCCGCTGGGTATGATACAGTACGAAGGTCACCGCTTCATACCTTGTTAATAATCCAAATCCCGGCAACTCAAAGGAGGTACATGTTTTTGACAGGTCCGATGTTTGGATCGGGTGATCTAACCCTATCCAAACATCTTTTAAAGTATGCACCAATTCATCTTTGTCGTATTGTTTTTTTGGCGGTACAATAAACTCCGGCGATTTCATTTTGGTATTAAAATTAAGGAAGGTGCTTTTGATCTTGCCGGCAAATTCATCTGCTGACCGCTCCGTATCTTTGGACGGCCCATTTATCATTTGTAAAAAACCTGAGCCAGACATTAACAGGTGCTGAGCTAATTCTCCTGCCGTCCAGCTATCCTCAAACGGAACGATATTGAACTGCTCCTTTGTAAAAGACGAAAGGATTTCCAGGAGTTCTGATATGGTCCCATCTATTTCTGATTGAAGGGTTATTGAGTCCATTGTTTTATTTTTTGATGATTAATTAGAATTTTGTGGCGGCACCATTTCCTGGCATTGGTCACAGGGCCAATCGGAAAGGTTGAGGAACATCAGGCAGCACTTCAGCGTGAAAACCAAAGCTTTTTAATAAATCAACCAGGCAGGAAGATTGTATTGCACCGGCACTACTTTTAACGCGGAGGATCTTGTCACAATCTGCCAGGTCGAAATTAGCTTTATAGTGTGCAAAGCTCCTGTGTATCTGTTCAAGTAACATTTTTGCGTGCCCTCTTCGCCTAACATTGGTTTTAAAAACTTCTATCATCGCAGTACTGTTTAAATGATTTGCCAATACCCTGCCCGGCCCGTCATTTAACAGGGGTACGGATTAAATTTTTTTTGCAGGAAGCAAAATGTCAACAAAAAACTTCCGGTTATAATTGTAAAGTTTGGAAGTTCTTTTATTATCTGATGATCATTAACCTTGATTGAAAGCGGAGGTATCCATATACATGACCTCCCATAAGTGGCCATCCAGGTCCTGGAAGCCATGTCCGTACATGAAGCCCTGGTCCTGCTTTTCATTAGGCGCCGTACCACCAGCCGATATCGCCTTGCTTACCATTTCGTCTACCTGTTCCCGGTTTTCAGCAGAGAGGCAAATAATGACTTCCGTTGACCGGGTAGCATCGCTGATTT
>JBDSLD010000378.1:0-8391 GCA_039916545.1 Ferruginibacter sp. | reverse complement strand
CAAACGCATATCTTCTGTGATCGTGGATTCCCGCACATGACTCATATCATTATTGTGGTTTCTGAATTTCAACGGGATGAAAGTGTTAAAGCCGCCGGTTTTATCCTGCAGTTCTCTCAACCTGCGCATGTGATCGATGCGGTGCTCGTATTTTTCAACATGTCCATACAACATCGTTGCATTGGTATGCATGCCTAAATTATGGGCAACTTCGTGTATGCGCAACCATCCATCCGCGTCAACTTTATCAGCCGAGATCTGTTGCCTTATTTCAGGCGCAAAAATCTCAGCGCCACCTCCGGGTAAACTATCCAGGCCTGCCGCATGTAATCTCTTCATCCCTTCTTCTATCGTTAATTTAGCCTTGCGAAACATGTAGTCCAGTTCCACAGCGGTAAAAGCTTTTACATGAAGCGAAGGCCGGTGCGCTTTTATCTTTTGCATCAATTCAATAAAATATTCCATGTTCATTTTCGGATGCACGCCTCCAACAATATGCACTTCCGTAATAGGCTTGCCGTCATAGGTTTTTACAATATCCAGCATCTGGTCAATGCTCAGTTCCCAGCCTTCTTCCTTATGCGCATACAGGCGCGAGTAAGAACAAAACTTGCAACTGAATACACAAACATTGGTTGGCTCTATATGAAAATTGCGGTTGAAATAAGTCGTATTGCCATGTTTCATTTCCCGGATATGATTAGCAAGGGCGCCAACAAAAGCAAGACTGCCTTTTTCAAACAATTCAATGCCTTCCTCGTCCGTTATTCTTATTTGTTGCTTTACTTTTTCAGCGATATTTTTCAGTCCGTGATCCGTAGTATAATTTATTAATGTATCGATAGAGGTATTCATGGTCAATTTTTGTGCAAAGTTACTGCAGGTATGCCTCTAAAACAAAAGCGGCTGGCAAATGTTGCCAACCGCTTTATGTTAAAAATTCTGACATTAATTTTTCACGACCCTTTCTACTACAGTTTTATTGGAATAGATCATTTTCAGGATATATATTCCTCTCGAAAGGTTTCCTAAATTGATATTCACCTCGGTGGTAGCGTTGCCGTTGTAAAGATTTTCCCGAACCAATTGTCCGGTTGAATTATATACCAATATGGCCTGTAAGTCAACGGGCGGCATTGTGTGGTGGACTAAAAATGAATTAGTAAATGGATTTGGATAGATAAGGTATCCCTGGTTCTTTAAGCGCTGCGGAAGTGTTTTGGAAGTAATGCTGATATTATCCAGCCAGATATTATTTTGTTTATTGCTTTTAGCTGAAAAATAAACCTGGAAACTTCCTGTGCCGATCGCCGGGCTAAGATAAACCCTGGCCATCTTCCATTCTCCCGCATTGGCAGGAACAAAAGTCGTCGAGCTTGAATAGTTAGGGTCATTAATGGTTTGCAGTTCTTCTCCCCACTTTTTCCAGACACTGGTGAAAGTAGCACCGCAATCTCCGGTTACTAATACTTCCAGGGTATCCAAAGGTAAAACCGTTGATCCCGGATATCTTGCACCGGCCTGGTAGGCGTAGTCCCATGTCACAAACATAGAGTCAATCGTTGTATTGTTTTCGATAACGGGCGATACGAAATTATCAAGTGTGCCGGTGCCATTACCTGTTGCAGGATTATTGATCCACAAGGAACCAACGCCGGTTTTCGCGGCAGCGGTTGAGCGATCCCAGGTTATCAGCCTGTCAAAATTCTGGACGCCCCAATCAGGGATACCGGTCGTTTCAAATCCCTGGCTCACAGGTGTTGCTACCGGGGTATTATTGTAGATCGTGAAAGTTTTTCTGAGCGTGTCGTTTGAAGCAGCAAAATCATTCAAACCGTTAGGGTCAGAGGTAAATACCGTTATTTCATGCAGTCCTGGTGTGGAAACACTTGTGCCTGATGTTACCGAAGCGGTCTCACATTTAGGCAAACTACCGGTCCAGTTTAAAGTGGTAATTGCGCCTCCGTCAACCTGGTAATTTACCTTTAATGACCGGATGGTATCTATCCCCTCATTCCTGAAACTAACCGCCGGCGTAATGTCGTTCGAACACAATGCCACCTGCGGCTGACTGACCGAACTCAGTTTAATATTCCGGGCCGATCTTGCAAACCCTGCGATATTGATGCCATCGACATAGATATTATTTCCATAGCCATTGTATGATTCAAACCCGAACATGACCGATTGCAGGTCGCTGGTACAAAAATCCTGTAGTACAACTCTCTCCACCCGCCATTCCGAATCTGTTGGGATAAATTCTTCAGCAGTTGTACCGGGTGAGGTACTAAGTGTGGCACCTCCTTTTGCATAGGAAGTCGGAAGCCAGGTGTTGCCACAATCGGGAGAGTACACGATCAACAAAGAATCTGCGGCTCCTTCGTATTGTTTGTAAGCCACGCTAAAAAATAGCACCACTGAATCTAACTGGCGCACATTGATTTTAGGTGTTCGGTAGATATCCCTTTCACCTTTTTCTTCATATAAAAATGCATTCAGCAACATGCTGGCGTCGCCGACGTTTCCAACATCCGGAGATCTTGTCCAGGTTACACTACCAGCATCTTCATTAATGATATCGGAGCCATTGTCGACAGGGAATGTCTCAGATTCAAAGCTTTCTTTATAGGTCAATGCCAATGTCGGTGTTACCGTAAAACTAACTGTAGCGGTATCATTACCCGTACCTGCATCGGCATTACCATTCGGGTTCCGGGTGTACACTTTTAATTGATGGGTACCGGAATCGGGTGTAAAATCCGGTGAAAGGCTGATTGCTGCTGACGATGTTGCCGTAGCCAGCGCCAGGTTTTCCAGAACGATAATATCTCCTAGTGGCGATCCATCCAAGATCATTCCCACTTCCACAGAATTTAAGATATCGGTCCCTATATTCCTAATGGTAATTTTTGGCGATATTACTGTACTACAAATAGAACCGCTTGCAGGGTCAATTATCGATCCAACCGAAGCATCCGTTGCCAATACATGCATCGGGCAGTAAGCTGTTGTATCGTTCGCTTTTAAAGAGGAAAGTGCTTTGTTATTGGGAGATAATAGCCCTGCTGGCTGATCATGCAATTGCATAATGCTTTTGCCAACCGTTATTGCACCAGGTATTCTACTGGTTGATACATCACCAGCGTTTGACAATTGATGATTGGCTATTTTAACACCCGTTGATTGCTTTATATTGATCAATACAGGATCAATAGTTTTGGCGCTGATCATTATCGCGGCGGCAAAACAAAGACCTGTTATCAGTTGGTATTTTTTCATCAAAGCACGTTTAGGAAATGGTAATTGAATAGGTATTTTCAAAAACATTCTACCGCAATTTAAATAAATAAGCTTTATAAATATTCAACGAATTTCTCGTGGCTTAGTCCCAATAGCTATGTAGCCGATCCTTCAACCAGGTTTAATTCAGCTTTATAATCGTATTTAATTATTTCATTATACGGGCTTTACGCCTCTCTTGAATTGAATAATTGTATATCTTTCAAGCTAAAACAACTTTTTGCTTATGCAACGATTCCAGGGACTTATAGGAGTGGTATTAATATTGGGCATTGCCTGGTTGGCTTCCAATAATAAGAAAAGGATCAATTACCGCCTGGTTGGGAGTGGAATCTTGTTACAGATCGTCATCGCGATACTTATATTGAAGGTGCCAATCGTAAAATCATTTTTTCAAAAAATTGGGAGCATTATCACTCATATAGAAGCATTTGCAAAGGAGGGCGCGTCTTTCGTGTACGGAGGCCTGATGGCCGATAATTTTGCGGGCGGATCTGTACCTTATAAAACGCCTGGAGTTTTTATTTTTGGTTTTAGTGTATTGGCCACAATCATTTTAGTGTGTGTGTTGGTGGCGATATTTTATCATTTTGGGATAATGCAACGTATTGTATCGGTGGTGGCAAGAGCGATGAATTGGGTAATGAGGGTGAGTGGAGCGGAAGCCTTGAGCAATGTGGCGAGTGCGTTTGTCGGCCAGGTAGAGGCACAGGTAATGATACGGCCCTACCTGCAGGGGATGACCATGAGTGAACTGCTGGCAAGCATGAGCGGTAGCCTGGCATGTATCGCTGGCGGAATATTGGTGGTGTATGTCAGCTTTGGTGCTAAGGCCGAATATTTGTTGGCCGCAAGTCTGATGGCTGCGCCCGCAGCGCTCGTTATTTCTAAGATCGTATGGCCGGAAACACAGGAAAGTGAGACCATGGGGAAAGTAAAATTAGAGGTCAAAACACCCTATACCAATGTGATCGACGCTGTTACCCACGGTGCCGGGGATGGTATGAAAATTTCAATGAATGTAATCGCAATGTTAATTGGTTTTTTGGGTTTGATAGCATTGATTAATTTCCTGCTGATGAAAGCAGGCATGCTGTTCCACCTGGATTTTAGCTTAACATTAGACTGGATATTTGGAAAGATATTTTCACCCATGGCATGGGCCATGGGAGTGCCAACTGCAGACGTGTCTAACGTGGCTACCATGCTCGGTAAAAAACTGACCATTAATGAATTTGTAGCTTTTAGCGACCTTACACAAACCATGGTACCCGACCATGCCGGGGTAATGGTAAAGGGATATCAAAGCGTGATCTCGGATAAGGCGCTGCTAATTGTAAGTTTTGCTATTTGTGGTTTTGCGAATTTTAGCTCAGTTGGGATGCAGATTGGTGGCATTGGGGCGCTCGCACCGGAGAGAAGATCTGACCTGGCAAAACTCGGCATGCGGGCATTGCTCTGCGGAACACTTGCTTCTTATTTGTCTGCCACGATTGCGGGAATGCTAATGGGGTAAAAATTGAAAAATCGCCGGCACAGACTGACCACTGCAAAGTATTTGATGTACATATAAACTGATAATATGGCCGGTTCTCCAAATAACATCAATCCTGGTATTTCAACCGCGATCGCTCCCTGGTTGTCGGTTCGCAATAGTGCAAAAGCGTCAGATTTTTACAAAGCTGCATTTGGCGCCATTGAAACCTATCGCTTTGAGGACCCGGGTGGGGGACTGGTGGTCAAACTTTCGGTTGACGGCGCTGAGTTTTGGGTAAGCGGTGAATCTGTTGATAAGGAAGAATCCGGAACTGAACTGGTCGGCGGAGATTCCGTCAGAATGATCTTAACCGTGGCGGATCCGGAGGCACTTTTTACGCGGGCACTGCAGGTGGGTGCTACAGAAATTTTCCCCGTAGGAGAAGAGCATGGCTGGAAACTTGGCCGGCTATCCGATCCTTTTGGTCTTCATTGGGAAATTGGCTATCAGCTTGCAGATTCATAATGGAAACCTTTTTCGTAATTTTTGTTAAAAGAATGCAACGGTTTTGAGGCCTCCATTGTCAATCCAAAAAACAGATATGCTTAAATACCTTTTTATCCTGTTGATAATTGCAACCAGTGCAGCCTGTAAAAAAAGTCAACCAATAGGAGAAGACGAATATGTGACCCTACAGTATAAGCAGACAAGTTGCGCCGACGTGTGGACATCAGCCCCTACTGATAGTGCTACGTTAAAAAACGTAGCTGCCTACCTGAATTCATTGAATCTGTATATTGCCTCCTTGAATATTAAGAAAGTTTATACCGCCGATGCCTGTGATGCCTGTCATTGTAAGACCGGGAAGGTTATTTATGTAAGTACGCTAAACAGTGATAGTCTGAAAGCAAAATACGGCCGGATTGGTTTTGTTAAGTAACAATAGTGACCCCACATATTATTTCTAAATTATATTTCGTTTCTACGGCACTTTATTTTCTTAATCATTTATCTCTACTTACGCCACGTCCTGACCGGACCAGGAGATACTAACAGAGCTATCTCTCTTTAATATCGTGCAGTTTCAATCAGGATACATCTATGGACCTTGCCATTCAAATTATATGTAGCAAGTATCGCCCATACTTTCAGGTGGGATCTGTTTCCTTAAATAAACTATTTGCCTTTAGATAAAAGCGAACTTTTTGGGATAACGAGTCTGCCGCTTTTGTCAATTTATTTCTGATTCACCTACAATAAGTCATGCAGCCCACGAAGTAACTCATCACGAAGAATTTATTGTTGCCGATTGACAGTTGCCAATATCTTTGTAAATGCATGAAATTATTAGTTTTCTGACTGCAAATAAATTGTTAACCAAAAAGTAAATCATGTCGTTTCAAGCTTATATCGATAATATAAAGGCAAAGACAGGAAAGTCGCCCGAGGATTTTAAGAAAATAGCTGAAAAAAAGGGACTTTTAAAAGAAGGCGTTAAAGCAGGCGAGATCGTTGCGTGGTTAAAAAAGGATTTTGATTTAGGGCACGGTCATGCCATGGCAATCTATGCTACATTTAAAGGAAAAAAGCAATAAATACTTATAACCAATTTAAAATCAAACTTTAATATGGATTTACAAATAAAGGACAAGGTTGCATTCGTCAGTGGTTCAACTGCCGGGATAGGCTTTGCAATCGCAAAGCGGCTACTAACCGAAGGTGCACAGGTAATCATCAATGGCAGAACAAAAGACGGTGTAGATAAGGCAGTTGCAGACTTAATGGAATCAGTAGAAAATGCAAATGTTTCAGGAATACCGGCAGATTTTTCAAGCGTGGAGGAGGTAAACCGGCTGATCAGCGAACTTCCGGCCATCGATATTTTGATCAATAATGCGGGCATTTTTGAACCGAAAACTTTTGTAGAAATCCCTGATGAAGATTGGTTCCGGTTTTTTGAAGTGAACGTAATGAGCGGAATCCGGCTATCAAGACACTGTTTTCCAGGTATGTTATCTAAAAACTGGGGAAGAATAATATTTATTTCCAGCGAATCCGCCGTATTTATCCCGGAGGAAATGATCCATTATGGCATGACTAAAACGGCCCAGATAGCGGTCAGTCGCGGTTTGGCTGAGCTAACAAAAGGAACAAATGTAACGGTAAACTCCATCTTACCCGGACCAACAATGTCAAAAGGGGTAGGTGGTTTCATACAGGACCTCTCAAAGGCAGGAAATGTTTCCATCGAAAAAGTAGAAGAGGATTTTTTTAAAAATATGAGACCAACGTCGATCATTCAGCGTTTTGCTTCTGTGGAAGAGATCGCCGATACAGTTACCTATTTTGCCAGTCCGCTTTCATCTGCAACCAATGGCGCGTCGATCAGGGTAGATGGAGGGTTGATAAGATCAATTTTGTAAGAAATTAATTACAATATTTATTGATATTTTAAAATGAGGTAAAGCTCATAAATAACTGTAATATAATAGCTTATTGTAAATGAAATTTTATGATACTTGCATTTAATTTGATTGCCAGGAAATTTCTTTAATAAAAAAACCGAAGCTCAACACTTCGGTTTTTAAGTTATTTCAATCAGCGATTACTTAAGCGCTTCAATTTTCTTTACAAAATTAGCTTTTGGCTGAGCGCCTACCAGTTTGTCAACTACAACTCCACCTTTTACAAAGAGGATCGCAGGTATGCTGGTAATGCCATAATTGGTTGAGATCTGTGGGTTATTATCAACATTCACTTTTCCTACATTAACCTTTCCGTCATATTCTTTTGAAAGTTCTTCAATGACTGGTCCGATTGCCCGGCAGGGGCCACACCATTCTGCCCAAAAATCGATTACTGATAATTTATTTGAATCTAAAACTTCTGTTTTAAAGTTCGCATCTGTGAATTCCTGTGCCATAATATTGTTTTTTTATTAATTTTTATAGATAAATGCAAAAATACATCCAAATATTTGAATATGTTGGAATGACATATTCACAATCTTATTGTCAGTGTTAATATGTTTTTTGAGCAATAATGACTTGTTTATTTACTATGTTTCTACAAACAACTGTTGCTAAGGTTCACTTAAATTAATACAATCTTATAAAAACCATTGTGTTACCCGGTTACAACGCTCACCTCAATATCTTTATTGTCGTTTAGAAACACCGCCATATCGTCGTTCATGGTAAACCCTGTCTCCAGGCTATACATACCAACTCTGTAATTATTCCTGATATCGACAATGTTAAACTTGAGCGCGGTCTTGCCTGGGTTCTCTTTTATATTTTGATCGATGAAGTGCACGAAACCAGTATTGATAAATTGTGGCTGTATTTCAATTGTCACCTGTTTAGTTAAAGCAGGTTTAACCGTCTCCAGCAAATGGATCCTGTTAAGCTTAAATTCGTATTGGTCGCTATTGTATTTCGTTTTGAAACAGCCCTCGATCAGCAGTATCAATCCCTTTTCAAGGTAATTGTTGTATTTCACAAAATCCTCGCTCCAAAGCATAAACTCACTTTTCCCGCTATAATCTTCAATATTCAGGATGGCGAAGTTTTTACCGGTCTTGGTAAGCCGCTGCTGTGCTTCGACTACCAACC
>JBDSLD010000377.1:0-2958 GCA_039916545.1 Ferruginibacter sp. | reverse complement strand
TTCGTTGGTTCGGTTCCGATGAAATCGGAATTGAAAAAATGCGCAGCCTGTTTTTTCAAAGAAGCAAAAACAGCAGCGTTCCGGTTATCCGCCAGCTGGCGGACCGGCTGTGGAGGCAAAAGTAGAGCGTTGACAGGTAGTTGGTGAAGTGAAGATTCGCATTGGAAAATATTCTAAAACCCTTACCAGTTATTAATAACAGCGTTTTCTTACAGACACTAAGCAGGGAAAGTCTGCCACAGGTTAGTCAGGAAAAGAATTTGCTTAAGCAGGCCCGGATGAATCTCAGCCGGCATCGTATTCAGACAAAAAATCTTTTTGTGGCAGGACGCACCGCTTTTAGAGAATGTTATAAATCTTCGACACGCTAAATGAATTGTGAGCCAATAGCCCCTACCGCTTACTGATATTTTTCAACAAAATAAACAACGGACCTTTTGTCCAATCAACATGAGGTTTTATAATAGAGGGACGGATCGAAAAATTTCCCAATACTATATCAGGTTTGCCATCAGCATCTACATCGCCCGAATCCATCGTAAGCCAGCGACCCTTCTCGCATCCGGGTATTGAAAATGGTTCAAAATTAAAGTTTCCCTTATTTTCCAGGTAAACGAAACCCTCGGCCGGCTGCGCATCATAGTCGGCAAAAAAGGCAATGGTAGCAATATCCAAATCACCATCTCCGTCATAATCCCTGGCCATGGCTTTATAACATCCGTTTACCGGGAAAAAATATTTTTGTTTGAACTGGCTGTTCCCCTCATTCAAAAAAATATATACCCCGTGGTAAGGTTTCAGCACCATTGAATAGTCGGCATTATCACCGCAGGTATAAATGATATCCTGCAATCCATCCTTATTAAAATCAGCAAATTCAAAATAGGTAGAACCGTATATCGGCGGAAAACGCAAAACCTGGGTTTGTTCAAATGTTCCATTGCCTTTATTGGTAAATAAAAAAATACCTTCTTCACCCTGCGAAAAAAGGGCCCATATATCAGGCAGGCCGTCATGGTTAAAGTCCTCCACATATGCCCGGATAGCGCCAGGCTCGGGCCTCAGCACATGGTGAATAAATTTATTATTACCGGTATTTTCCTCCCAGGAAAGGGCGCCCGTCAAATTTCCAAATTCACATACAAGGTAATCCGTTCGCTTATCATTGTTAAGGTCGCAGGATGTAATCTGAACGGGCCTTGCCAGGCTGTCAAACAAGGCCGTCGTGTCTACAGCTAACTTTCCGTTGCCATCAGCGTGTATTAGCTGCGCCTTTCCAAACTTGCCATTGTTCGGGTTCATAAAATCAATATTACAGGCCAGCATGCTATTGTCATGAAAATCTACATCTGTAATTGTCGCGTCGGAGCTGGCCGAATCGGTCAGGTTTAACTGGTTACTGAAACGGAAAATATTCTTTTTACCAAGATCAAAAAGAAACAACCTGTGCGGAGAAGCCAGGGTATCAATTTTAGTAAAACAAACAGCCGGAGAAGGAAACAACTGCACGGGATATTCAACTTTAAAAATTCCGGTGTTTGGTTGAATCGAGGTTGGACGCTCTTGCACGGGAAGCGATTCAGGAGATAGCGCGGTATAATAATCAATAATATTTTGCCATTCCAGGGCGTTTAACAATGGTTTGGAAGGATAATAATTTGCGGGTAGCAATTTATCGTTCCGGCTGGATGGATACATTTTAAATCCATAGCTCAAAATACCCAGCCTTGGACCCATCACAGGTAAAACGCCCTCCTCCCAACTTTTCGTATCGAGCAAAGATGGATCCGGAAGCAGGTGGCAGGATTGACAGTAAGTAGCCGCTAATACCCTGCCCTTTTCAATACTTGCATCAGCAACCTGCTGGTGCGATTTGTTCTTTTTTAAACCACCGCAGGAGGAGAGAAAGATCATTGCCAGGAGCACCAGGGCATTATCGGAAAATCTCACAGGCCCATGTTTTGCAAAAACCATTTCTACTTGATTAAGAATTATTAAGTGGGCTACAAATTACGCCGGCAAAGGCATTAAATAATTTTATGTTTGTGGCGGGTGTTATTGGTAAAATTGGTTGCAGGTCGAACAGAATTTTCAAAGATAAAACTTTAAAGCGCATCGTTTAAAAGATCAGTTTTATTTTTGACGAGTAATGGTATTTTAAAAAGATATGCCGGTTAATTCACCGATTTAAGAATATCAATGAATGTATGCCGGCGGCATAGCCTGTTTGTAGATTTGAAAAGAAAAGCGAGTCTGCTCCTGCGGAGCAGACTGTTGTTTATCCTTTTATAAACGCAAGCAAATATTAGCTTCCAACCACAATCAACCAGGTAGGTTAATAAGAGTGTATATTAATTAGAAGTTACCCCTGCCAGGGTAATGATAATTTTTTTCCTCTTTTACTGAGAGGTTGCCCAAACCGGGCAATGTAATTAAGTGGAGGGTCTTGCGACCTGCCGGAGCCAAAGCCTAAAATAACGATATCTATAAACAAGCAGTTTATACCGAGCTTTATAATAAAGAGGATTTAGGTCCTTAGTTGCTTTATTCTTAAATGGATAATTTTCTCATTCATTCATGTCGCAGTCAAGATGTTGACCATCACAAGTAGGTCCCAGCAAGGTTTTCAATGTAGACGGTAGTAACTATAAAAGCGTATTCCGTGAAACCCGGCTGTCTAAAAGAGCCAGGCTTTTATATCCTACAAAACGTGTCATGTATAACTCAACGGAATCAAACCCCTTTTCTATAGCATGGTTGATTCAATGAAGGTGAAAAAAAAAAGAGGCTGTCTTTATCAGACAGCCTCTTTCAATTTATTTTGATTACCGTTTGGTAAGTAAACCCGGGTATCTCAACCCGAGATTCTGTTAAAACCGTGCGTAACAGTCTCCCGTTACACGGCTCCGGTTATCCAACCGTTGGTCTTGATCCGAGTTGTGACCAATGAGCGAACAG
>JBDSLD010000376.1:0-12881 GCA_039916545.1 Ferruginibacter sp. | reverse complement strand
CCAATAAATTCAAAATCCATACAGGCAACCACCAGGTCATTGCTGTTTACCTTACCGTGGGCTACCGTGATGGAATCGTGGATATCGGTTTTGGCATATGTTTCTTCCAGCCTTTTGCTGTAAGGTTTAAGGTCAACAAATCCGAGGTAATCTTTTGAAACTATATTGGCGAAAAGTTCTTCAAACTGGTTGTCATCAAAAAGGATGTCAAAATATTCTCCGCTGCCAATGCGGTGATGGTAATCACATTTAGGGCAAACAAAATAATTTTCCCTCAATTCGCTGACCGTACAGGTGTATTTGCAGGATGGGCACTTGGTCCAAAGCCCCTCGGGCGCATCTGCCTTGTCTTTAGTGGGTGTAAGAATACCCTTTTTTATTCGCTTGAACCAGCTACGCTTTGTTTCTTCTGTACTTCCATCTTCACCGGCAAGATTTGCGTCAAAATCTTCTTCTTTTATCATATTATTGGCCTGGTCAAAAATCGCTCCCGGCTGAAGGATAGATTTCTGAATTTTTTGTCCCGTCACCAACCTTCCGAAAAGAGAAGGATGAGGAATGAGGAATTTAAAAATTGTCCCTATCGGTTTTCAATAAAAAGAAACCGATAGGGAGCGTTTTGAAATTTAAAACAACTATTGTATCTAAAGTTCAATAGAAAAACTACCAAAAAAATTAACAAGAGCCCGACGATAACAGTAAGCCAGGCCGAAGCCTCTATGCGTTTCTGTTAGTGCAATTCAAATCTTCAAAAGCAATTTCTAATCTTTTACTGAAACTTTCCTCTCCTTTGCGCAACCAAACCCTTGGATCGTAATATTTTTTATTTGGCTTATCCGCCCCTTCAGGATTTCCCAACTGCCCCTGCAGGTACGCTTCACTTTTTTTGTAATTTTCTAACACACCTTCCCAAAAGGCCCACTGCATGTCAGTATCCACGTTCATTTTGATTGCCCCGTAACCGATCGCTTCCCGTATTTGATTTTGCGGAGATCCGCTGCCACCATGAAATACAAAGAATACCGGCTTAGGACCTGTACCTAATTCTTTTTCAATATAAACCTGGCTGTTATGTAAAATTTCAGGCCTCAGTTCTACATTTCCCGGTTTGTAAACACCATGCACATTACCAAAAGCAGCAGCCACGGTAAACAGCGAACCTACTTTACTTAATTCGGTATATGAATAAGCAACATGCTGTGGCTGGGTATACATTTTGTCATTTTCTACATCTGAATTATCTACTCCATCTTCTTCACCGCCGGTTACACCCAACTCAATTTCAATGCTCATTCCAAGGGGCTGCATGCGTTTAAAAAATTCTACGGAAGTATGGATATTTTCTTCCAGTGGCTCTTCGCTCAAATCCAGCATATGTGAACTAAAAAGCGGCTGGCCTTTTTCTTTATAAAATTGCTCTCCTGCATCTATCAAACCACTTACCCATGGAAGCCATTTTTTAGCAGCATGGTCGGTGTGCAACACAACCGGCACTCCGTAATATTTTGCTACGTTGTGAATATGCAGGGCTCCTGAAACACCGCCCGCGATATTCGCTTGCAGTTTATCATTTGGCATTCCTTTGCCGGCAATAAATTGAGCACCGCTATTGCTGAACTGTATTATAACAGGGGAATTTACTTTTGCTGCAGTTTCCAAAACGGCATTGATCGTGTTGGTGCCGGTGCAATTTATTGCAGGCATCGCAAATTGGTTGTCCTTCGCATCATTGTAAAGCGCTTCTAATTCCGCTCCGTGTAGCACACCGGCTTGGTATTTACTCATATTGGTTGTTTTTTTACAAAATTAAGTGAATTTGACTTTTTAAGAAATGTTATTTGAAATGGTACTGCATCATCTGGCATAACAATTTATTCATTATTCAAGGGGGAGATGATATCTGGTCGTCTATAGGGAAGGGGAAAAGTACAGTGTTTGGTCGTATATTGTTATTTGCAGATGCAGATAATTTTACTTTACAATAGTAGGAATTAATTCAATAGCATCCAATTCTATAAAATGAACGCTCGTTAACGGATATACCGGGATTGATCATTCGAAAGCATCGCTATTTACCGGTCATTGCCAGCAGGGACCGCATTTATTTTTGACATCAATTCTTCAAAATAGCCGGGAGCCTTTAATAGCCTGCTTCCATACCAGCTAAACATTTCACCATCAACCAGTAATATTTTTGCTTTTGGTAAAGAAGCCTGCAGTTCCGCGATATGTTGTTGTTTGAATGGGTATGGTTCTGAGGAAAGCAGCAATAACCTGCAGCCTGCTTCTTTTAATTCCGCAACAGTAGTTTGTGGATACCTTGTCATATGCGCAAATGTATTTTGCAACCCGCACCTGGTCATCATATCATTGATAAAAGTATCCCCGCCAATTGTCATGAAGGGGTGCCGCCAGATGAGGTAGGCGGCTGGTATAAGCGATTTTTTTATTTCCAGCGATGAAAATCCAGCACGGATGTCTTCAATCAACGCAGTTGCTTTGGTGCTCGTATCGGTTAACCGGCCGATCGAGCTTATCATTTTTATTGCATCGGGCAGATCATTGACATCGGTAAGCCAAACAGGGTAGCTTGCTGCCAATTCTTCCACCTGTTCTTTGGTATTCTCTTCTTTATTGGCAATGATCAGATCCGGGTGTAAATTTTTTACCTGCTCGATGTGTATATTTTTTGTGCCGCCGATGATTGTTTTCGATGTTAGCCATTCCTTTGGATGAACACAAAATTTTGTAATGGCGACGGTCTCTTTTTCCAGATCCAGGAAATGCAATAATTCTGTTTGTGAAGGCACCAGCGAAACTATTCTTGCCGGCGTGTTTTTTAAACCTGTCACAGATTGTAAGATCATGAGATAAAATTAAACCAGCAGGGGATACCGGAAAAAAAAACTTCCACATTTATTTGACTGATCAAATAATGTGGAAGCAATTTTCTACAAATCATCGGTAAGATGATTTTGGGGGTAAGAAAATGTTTGAGGCTTGTCTCCAGAAATTGGTGATTCTGGTTAGTACGGTATTCCCGACTTTAAAAAGGCAGGGGGTGTTAGATTATGATTTTTTTTCGGATTGGATTTCAACAGGCTTTCTTATGGAGCCCGAGTATATGGCTTTCACCGGAAAAAGTTCTTCAGGCTGGTGAGACCTGCGGATATAAAAATTAAAAAAGAAGTTGACTGATATTGGATTGTCTTTGCTTTTCAGCGATAGTCGGATTTGAAACTATTAACTAACTACGCAGTTTATCAGGATTGTTGGATATGATTGATATGTTAATTCCTATCAATCAACTTCTAATGCAAAGATCAGATTGTTTGAGTTAATAAAATAGCGCGGAACTACCCTGTTTTTGAGGTGAAGTAATTACTACACAACGACTTATAAATTAGTAAAAATTACAGGAAGACTACGGGTATAGCTTCGTA
Source organism: Ferruginibacter sp. (assembly GCA_039916545.1). Classification (GTDB taxonomy): domain Bacteria; phylum Bacteroidota; class Bacteroidia; order Chitinophagales; family Chitinophagaceae; genus Ferruginibacter. Next base: position 9,438 of record JBDSLD010000376.1, on the reverse strand, counting down.
TTTATACGTATATCCGGTTTGAAGATACACTGGGATATGATTACCAGGTCTTTATAAACTATTATTTAAAGTTTTTTATTGTTGGTTCAATAAAACTATTAGTAGGTAATTTCGCTGGAATTCGTAGCAAAGCCATCTCAGTATAATATTTTTACTCAAGATCAATATGCTTTTAGATTTTGATACTTACCAATAGATATTTACGTGTAATAGTCGACCTGCTGACCAATAATTGCTGGAATTAATTGTAAACTTTACGCGTCACCTAACTCCTCGGAGCAACTCTTTTCGCACAACCACAGGGCGCACCTACGACCAGTAATCTTAATTACTTGTTGGCTGAAAAAAGGAAACTTTTATGAGATACCCGATACACATTGAAGTTTACCTTGAGTTTATCGCCCAATAGATGGAAGTGCATTTCAAATCAACCTGCGACAATTTCTAACTTGATAAAGTTGGTTTCAATAATAGGTAGGCACACATAAAGATGCAACGGCATAGTGGTGGCGGAGATAGGGGAGCCACGAAACTTTCCCGGATAGATCGAAATAAAAAACTTCCACAACTATTAGTTTTTCATAGTGTGTGGAAGTTGCAATTTGGGATCAACTCTGTTGGTTTTTCAAGGGTTGAATTTGTTTGCGGGGATCTCTCCCTCCAGAAAGGATTACCGTAATAATTTTTTCCTGGTTTCAGTGTTTTTTAAGCTACCTCACCTTTTACGGCTCAGCTCTTAACATACTAATTCGGTGGTTTTGAGTTATCATCGCTTTTTACGGCATAAACTCAGGACATTGGTTTAGATTTTTTTGGTCATCATCGCTGTTTATGGCATAGACCAGGATATTGTCTTTCTGTCTTTCTTGGTCATCGTCGCTTTTTACAGCATAGACCGGATAATGGATTTGTAGTTTTCCTACAGGGTGTAGATCTTAATAGTAATCTTTAGGATATTGATTTTATCATAAAAGCCGGTTAAGGCACCAATACAAATAAAAAGAAGTTGACTGATATTGGATTGGTTTGGATTTTCAGAGATCTTGGAATTTAAGCTTTTTGGTTTATCTGGATCTTTGGACAAGATTGATATTATTAGTTCTTATCAATCAACTTCTGATACAAAGATGCACCCGTATCAGTTGCCGGGCAAGAGCAAGATTGCCCATTTTTACATATACAGTAAATACTGAATCAAGCGTATTAACTCATTATTAACTAAGGATAGATACTAAGCATGATATTCGTAAAAACACTTATACACATTTTCTTAACAATTGTATATTTTACACATTAGTTAAGCGAAAAGCAATATCAGCCTGTGTTTTATCAATTAGTAGATTCCCGGCTGCTATTTTGAAAGGCTTTGAATAATATCATATTTGGTAACAACGTGGAAAATACCGGTTTCATCTTTACTTAATACCGCGCCATTTTCTTTAGTGATAAATACACTTAGCCGCTCAACAGGTGTATCAAAAGCTACTTCGGGATAAGCTTTTTCCATTACAGACCCCACTGTCTCCGTCTTAATTTCGGCATTATTTAATATTTTGTTGAACAGGCCGCCGGCCGAGATGGCGCCTACATTGTTTTCCGCCTCCATTACCGGTATATTTTCTATATCATACTTTTTCATAAGGTCAATGGCTTCCGCTACAGTTTGCGCAGGTTTAAGCGTGATCAGTTTTTGCGTACCACGCCCATTGATCAGGTCTTTAAAGGTTTTCATTTCTAAAAATCCTCTTTCCAGCATCCACTGGTCATTGTATATTTTACCAACATACCGGCTACCGTGGTCGTGAAAGATCAATACCACCACATCTCCTTTTGTTAACTGACCCTTCAATTGTATCATGCCCTGCAAACAGCTGCCTGCACTGTATCCGCAAAACAAGCCTTCCTCTTTAGCTATTCGCCTGGCCATCAAAGCGCCATCTTTATCCGTCACCTTTGTAAATTCATCGATCACGCTCATATCATAATTCGCCGGAACAAAATCTTCGCCGAAACCTTCACTGATATAGGGGTATACTTCTTTCTGATCCAGTTCACCCGTCTCGAAATATTTTTTTAATAAGGAACCATAACTGTCAATCGCCCATACCTTAATGTTTGGATTTTTTTCCTTCAGGTATTTGCCTGTTCCTACAATGGTACCGCCGGTGCCGGTTGCCACGACCAAATGCGTAACCTTTCCGTCGGTTTGTTCCCATATTTCCGGGCCGGTCTGTTCATAATGTGCAAGCCTGTTGGCGAGGTTGTCATATTGGTTTACATACCAGCTGTTAGGCACTTCAGAAGCAAGTCGCTTACTAACAGAATAATAACTTCGCGGGTCCTCCGGCTCAACATTGGTTGGACAAACGATCACTTCTGCGCCTACCGCTTTCAGGATATCAGCTTTTTCTTTGGATTGTTTATCAGTAGTGGTAAAAATGCATTTGTAACCTTTTACACAGGCTGCCAGTGCCAGTCCCATACCCGTATTGCCGCTGGTTCCTTCAATGATGGTTCCGCCAGGTTTTATTTTGCCCTCCTGTTCTGCCACTTCGAGCATCTTCACCGCCATCCGGTCCTTGATGCTATTCCCGGGATTGAAATATTCCACCTTTGCCAATACTGTACAGGGAAGGTCTTTTGTAATTTTATTTAATTTGATTAGGGGAGTATTTCCGATGGTATCCAAAATATTATCTAGCCACATTAGTTTAAATTTTTAGTGAAGGTAGCAAATTTAGCCTCCTTGCTTCTGTGGACTGGCAGAGACTGTATTTTTTTACAAAGCGAATCTCACTTCAGGAAGTTGTGCAGTTGGTAAAACCCTCTTTTCTCCAGCGATAAAAGAGTACACGCATTCATGAAATTGATTGAAAATAATGCTAATACGAGGGGAAATTTAACAAAAACAAAACAATTGAAAATAAAAGATACTTTCCTTCGTTAATCTTGCAGGAATGACGGATGGCCTGTGGAGTATGTGTGGACGATATAGAAATCAGGAAAGGATTTTTTTCTGTCTTCACGGGCAGGGTAGAAATAATACTACAAAAGAAATGAATAATCGCTTACAATTCATAAATAGCTTTTGACGGAACTTTATGCTCTTGAATAGTTCACATATCCTATAGAATGCAATTAAACATTCCTGTGAAAGATTCATCTTCACCCAAGACGTAAGCAAAAACATTTGTTTACGAACGATTAAGCCTCCATTTTTGGGGGCTTAATTATTTAGACAATGCCTCTACCGCCTTCTTTATTGCATTATCTTCTTTATTCATTACCTCATAAAATCCTTCATTGCGCCACATTTGTCTTGCCAGTGCAGATTTGATACGGGTGATCACGTCTTTTTTATCCTTTTCATTTAAACCGGTCAACCTGATAGAATCCTTCGCTGCAACGTCCAAAAACTGTTTCCAGTTTTCCTCAGTGAAAGAAAAGTTCCTCATAAAATCGGCCGTAGATTTATAGGAACTCATCTGCGGCAACTGTTGCAAATAATAATGATAAGCAAAATCATTAAGGGTGCCCTTGATATACATTTTAGTAATGTTAGGATTATAAGCTGCCGTATCTATCGGGATAAATATATCAGGGGTAATGCCTCCGCCACCATATACTTTTTTCCCGTTTTTGGTGATATATATTTTGGTAGTATCATTTTTTACTGAATCCGCGCTGATTACCTCTCCGTCGTGGAAACGGTTACTGATCTCCTCATAATAAGCCTTCCCACCGTTTAAATAAGAGCGTTGTATGCTACGGCCGAGGGGTGTGTAGTACCTGGCAACTGTCAAACGCAGTGCACTCCCATCACTCAGGTCGTATTGTTCCTGCACCAACCCTTTACCAAAACTGCGCCTGCCAATGATCGTTGCCCGGTCCCAATCCTGTAATGCGCCCATTAATACTTCACTGGCGCTTGCAGTTCCTTCATCAGTCAGTACAACCAGTTCGCCCTTCTCAAACAGGCCTTCGCGCTGGCAACGGTATTCTTTTTTGGGAATATGCTTTCCCTCAGTATAGGTTATTAATTTATCACCGTCCAGGAACTCGTCGGCTATTGCTGTTGCCTCATCCAAAACGCCTCCTCCATTTCCCCGAAGATCGAGGATCAACTTCTTTAATCCTTGTTTTTGCAGTCCTTCCAGCGCCTGCATGAATTCGCGGTAGGTAACCTGCGAAAATTTATTGAGCTTGATGTAGCCGATGCCGTTGTCAATGATATAACTGGCATCCACACTGCTTACCGGAATTATGCCCCGAATGATCGTAAAGGATTGCAATTTATCTTTCCTTAATATCTTCACTAATACTTTAGTTCCGAGGTCACCGCGCAGTAATTTCCGGATCTGTTCAGTGGAAGTTTTTCTGCCTGCGATAACACTGTCGTTTACTGTAATCAGTTTGTCGCCGATCTGCAAACCGGCTTTGGCGCTTGGGCCATCTGGTATCACGTCTAATACATGCAGGGTATCGTCAAAAATGTTAAACGCGATACCGATGCCAAAAAAATTGCCCGCAATATCTTCATTAACGCTTTGCAGGTCCTCGGCCGGTATAAAAACTGAATGCGGATCGAGTGTATGAAGGGCCGCAATGATGGCGGAATCACCCAGCGCACCCATTTTAACGTCATCAACATATTTATTCCGGATAAGGTTCATGACTTCCTGCAACGGCCTCGGCCTTTCAAAAGAAAAAAAACTTTTGCCCGGTTGAGTATCCCGCAGCCTGTAACCGACCAACATACCCGCCACAATAGCAATACTTATAATAAGAGGAAGCCAGATCTGGATTTTTTTATTCATACTTTCACTTGTAAACACGAAAATAAATGAAATATCACGAATGCGCCAGTTGTGTTTTTTAAGCGGACATTTCTAATTGTATCTTCCTGGTGAAGGCAGATGAAGTGCGGCCAGTGCCTGGACTGCGGGTTTTATATTCACAAACCGCTTACCACTTTGACAATTTGGAATGCACCCTTTTTTAATTAACTTACCGCTCAATAAATATAAATCTAATATGTCAATAAAATTAATTGCAGACAGCGGTTCAACCAAGGCGGATTGGTGTTTGCTGGATGGCAAGAAAAAGAAGACCTTTTATACACAGGGGATGAGCCCATATTTTTTAAATGGCAAGCAGATCGAAGAAATAGTACAATCGGAATTAAAAAATAAATTAAAAGATACGGAACCAGATGAAATATTTTATTACGGCACCGGCTGCAGTAATCCGCATAATGTTAAAACCATCAAAAAAGCTTTACAGAAATTATTCCCCCATGCTGCAATAGCGGTAAGTCACGACCTGATGGGCGCCGCCAAAGCACTATGCGGTAATGAAAAAGGAGTGGCCTGTATTTTAGGCACAGGATCTAACTCTTGTTATTACAACGGCAGGCATATTGTAAAAAACAGTCCCGGCCTTGGTTTTATTTTAGGAGATGAAGGGAGTGGTGCTTACCTGGGCAAAAAAGTGGTGCAATATTATTTGTACAACACATTTGACCCTGACCTGATGGATAGATTCAAAGCAAAATACAATACCAGTGCGGAAGAGATCCTGGAATCTGTTTATAAAATGCCGCTTCCAAATCGTTTCCTGGCGGGATTTGTTGCGTTTTTGATAGAGAACCGTGGTCATTTTATGATAGAGAATATTATCGAGGACGGATTCAACGATTTCTTTTATCAGCATGTATATAAATATAAAGAGAGTTGGACCTTACCGGTCAATTTTATCGGCAGTGTCGCCTACGGTTTCAGGGATGTATTAAAAACGATGTGTGATACCTACGAACTGCAGCTGGGGAAAGTGCTGAAAAGCCCGATGGAAGGTTTGATAAAGTATCATGCAACCGTAAAACTGTGATTTTTTTTGAGCGAATAACCATGCTGTAAAGCTTCAGGTCGTGCCCGTGATCGTGGAAGATATTTTTAAAGATGAGCTAAAAAACAACCTTGTCACGTCATCATTTTTTTTGATGATAGAAATATTTTCAGATTCGTGATGGGGTAAAAAGGTCGAAAAAAAATATGTATTTTCTACGAAGGTTCGGAGCAGCAAATTCAGTCGTGGGGTTAGCAAGTTCGTTTTGCGAAAACAGCAGCCAGGTCAGGTAATATTCGCTGATTCCTCAACAAATTCATTCGTTTTTATTTGTGCATCCGTGGCACAAAAATTCATTTTCACTCACCATAAAAATTTCATTTCCGGCGAAAATCGTGGAAGTTACCGCTTACAAAAATTTCTTGGCAAACTTCTCCTAAATAGGTAATTTCATATTCGTACTAAAATAAATTCTACTTATATGAAATGTAAACTTCTACTTACTGCAACATTGCTTTCCGCTTCTTTTTTCTCCATTGCCCAAAACGCTTCAAGGACCTACGCCATTACAGGCAAAGCCAATAATAATTTTTTATGGGCCGATATTAAACAGGTGGATATCTCGAGTGGTAAAGTCAATAAGACTCTTTTTGAATCAGAAAAAACACCATTTAAAGTAATTAACCTCGACAAAAGTCCTGTCGCCGCCAGGACGGCCAGCGGGAGTCCGACCGGTTTGGGTGTAGCAGCATGTGCCCTTGATGTAAGGCACAACAGGCTTTATTTTGCAACGATGCATTTTTCAGACATCCGCTTTCTTGACCTGGATAAACAGGATGCAAATTTTACTACACTTAAGGTAAATGTAATTTCAAACATTTCCTCTACCGGTTACCAGCCCGAAGAGAACCACCTCACCCGAATGGTAATTGGTGCGGATGGTTATGGATACGCTTTATCCAATGACGCCAATCACCTGATCCGTTTTAGTACTTCTAAAAATCCCGTGGTGGAAGACCTGGGCAATTTAATAGATGCTGAAAGTAATAAAGGTGTGTCAATACATAATAAATGTACCAGCTGGGGCGGCGATATGGTAGCCGATGCATTTGGTAAACTGGTGGTTGTTTCTGCCAATCACAGTGTTTTTACAGTAGATGTTAACAGCAGGATTACTTCATTCGCCGGCACGATAAGCGGTTTACCTGCAAATTTTACTACCAATGGTGCAGCGGTAGATGACGAAGGCAACCTGGTAGTGAGCAGTGCCAATGTTTTTGAAGGATTGTATAAAATAAATATGAAAGGATTGGTTGCGGTAAAAGTTGTTAGCAACGAGCCGGCATTCAATGCCTCCGACCTTGCCAATGGTAATCTCCTTTATCAAAAAGAAGCGAATGACATTACCCGGTTTGATATCATAAGGCCAAACACCTTACCCGGCGATGCAAAAGTTTATCCCAATCCTATAACAGGCACGCAATTCAATGTTGTATTTGAGAACCAGCCTGCAGGAAAATATACTATTATTTTAACGGACCTTTCTGGCCGGGCGCTGCAATCAAACGTGGTGAACATTTCAAAGCCGGGCCAGGTAGAATCGGTCCGCATCACAGGAAAATCTGCTAAAGGCATGTACCTTATAAAAGTATTGAGTGAGGGTAAAAAAATTGCATTTTCAGACAAACTGGTGGTTAATTAAACACGATAAACTATTTTAAAAAAGGGCTGCACAAAATATGTGCGGCCCTTTTTTATAAGCTAACAATAAGGATTTTTTTAAATGACTTATGAGAATATTTTGGTTGTGTTGTTTTAATTTTGACTTCCTGAAAAGCTCCAGGGCATTTTAAATATTATTAATTTTCATTCATGCAGGATATAGAACCTTATTATAACTGGCGTCATTTGTATACCGCGGAAGAAGATGTGCAATCGCCTTTTTATCGCCGTACGTATAGCGAGTTTGAGTTTACCCATACTGTTTACAATTATTACATACATCCGCAATGGGACGAGTTTGGCTCCCGCACCTTGTATATGAAAATCTTATTCGCGGATTATGAGCAAAACTTTGTTATTATAGAATTAATCGGCGAATGGAACGACGCCATAGAAAATGATATCATGACGCTTCGCAGGGACGTTACCGACCTGCTTTACAGACAGGGGATCACCAAGTTTATTTTAATCGCTGAGAACGTGCTCAACTTTCATAGCAGCGATGACAGTTATTATGAAGAATGGCGGGAGCAGGTGGCAGATGATGGGGGATGGGTGGTGATACTGGATATGCCGGAACAGAGCCAATACGATTTTAAAAAGGCACGCCTGACTAATTATGTAGCCCTGTTGGACTTTCCCCAATGGCGTACTTTAAAGCCTGAACTGGTATTTCAACAGGTGGATAACTGGATGATGCACCAGCTTATATAGCCAGGCGTTTTGTAAAAAGGCCTGTTAATCAATATTTAGGAACGGTCAATTTACAAATTTCACTGATCGTCCTGCCGAATTCACAAGCTGAAATTTTCTACCCTTTGGGATCCTATCCTTGCGTAATATTTTACAATAAAGGATTTTTTTGCCTATTCCTTACGTAATTTCGTGATTCCAAAAAATCAACTCTTCTATATGACCTGGAAAAACTTCTTCGCTTCTTCAATAGGAAAAAAAATCACCATGGGGCTTACCGGTTTTTTCCTGATTACCTTTTTGATCGTTCACTGTGGCATAAATTCAATGATCTTTTTTAATGATAACGGAGAAACTTTTAATCACTGGGGGCATTTGATGGGAACAAACCTGATCATACGCACCATGGAGATCGGACTTTTCGCTTTCCTTATTTTACACATTGTACAAGGGCTGATCCTTTGGAAGCAAAATACGGGCGCCCGTCCTGTCAAATATATCGTCAATAATCCGCAGGCAAATAGTAAATGGTACAGCAGGAGCATGGGTTTGCTGGGTACACTGATCCTGATTTTCCTTGTATTGCACTTATATCATTTCTGGACACCTTCCAGGTTTGGCGGGCTGGCAGGCATACATCCCCTTGAAGAAACAACACTTGGTGATTATAACAACCAGGACGTCCATAATTTATATAAAGAAATGCAGGTGGTTTTTCAAAACAATATTATAGTGGTTGTTGTTTATATCCTTGGCGTGATATCGCTTTGCTGGCACTTATTTCATGGCTTTCAAAGTGCCTTTCAAACATTTGGCTTAAATCATAAAAGATATACACCGGTCATTAAAGCAGCGGGCATTGGCTATTCATTAATAATCTGCATCCTGTTTGCATTAATGCCGGTAGCGATTTACCTGAACTGGATCTACTAAAATATTTAAACCGGTTATTCAATAGCTGAACTTGCAATACTAATCATCTAATTATAATATTATGGCTTTCGATTCAAAAATTCCCAATGGTGAAATGAGCGACAAGTGGAACGATTACAAGGGGCATGTGAAGCTGGTAAATCCTGCCAACAAGCGCAAGATCGAAGTGATCGTAGTGGGTACGGGCCTGGCAGGTGCTTCTGCCGCCGCTTCCCTCGGGGAAATGGGTTATAAAGTAAAAGCATT
>JBDSLD010000375.1:0-3223 GCA_039916545.1 Ferruginibacter sp. | reverse complement strand
AGTTACCTGGCGCGTAGTTCGTACATGCTGCAACAAGGAAAATTTGTTGCTGACATTATTTATTATTATGGCGAGGACAATAACATCACTTCGTTATTTACTAACAGGCTGCCGGTGATACCAGAAGGATATAATTATGATTTTGTAAATGCGGACGCATTGCTGCACCTGCTTAATGTAAACAATGATCAAATCGTTACGCCGAGCGGGATGAATTATAGATTGCTGGCACTTGATTCTAACAGCGTACGAATGACACTGGTTGTTTTAAAGAAGATCAGCCAACTTGTAAAAGCAGGTGCAGTTGTTGTTGGTCCGGCACCGGCGGGCAGTCCGGGCCTGGGGGACGCGGCAGATGAATACGGTGCAATTGTAAAAGAGTTGTGGGGTGCCGGAGAAGACATCAGGAATGTTGGTAAAGGCAAAGTATTCAACGGCAAAACCATCCAGCAGGCTTTGGATGCGTTAAAAGTGGCACCCGATTTTCAATATACAAAACCACAGGCCAATACTGATATATTGTACGTGCACCGCAAATTATCCAACCAGGAATTTTACTGGATCAATAACCGCACTGATGTTGTGCAGGATATTGAGGCAACTTTCAGGATAACCGGCAGACCAGTAGAGATATGGCACCCCGAAACCGGGAAGACAGAACAGGCCTCTTATTCTTTTGCCGGCGGCAATACAAAAGTGCCTTTGCGTTTAGAACCCAATGACGCGGTGTTCGTCGTATTCAAGGGCAATACTGCTGTTGCATCTCGCGTAGTTCCGCCGTTAAAGGAGACACAATTAACATTGATAGATAATAACTGGCAGTTAAAATTTCAAGCCGGTCGCGGCGCTCCTTTGCAAGCACCGGTTGGCAAATTAGGTTCCTGGACGGAAAATACAGATGCGGGTATAAAATATTTCTCCGGAACAGGCACCTATTCAAATACATTGGTGGCAGACAAGACCTGGTTTTCAAAAAGCGCGTCATTAGTGCTCGACCTGGGAGATGTAAAAAATCTTGCGGAAGTTTTTGTTAATGGAAAATCAGCAGGAATTGTTTGGAAAAAGCCCTTTAAAATTGATGTTGCAAAAGTCTTGAAACCCGGTAGCAATACCCTGGAAATAAAGGTTACCAATTTATGGGTAAACAGGCTGATCGGGGATCAGCAGCCGGGTGCTACTAATACGATCACTTATACTACCATGCCATTTTACAGAGCGACCTCGCCTTTGCTGCCATCAGGTTTATTCGGTCCTGTACGGATCTTATCGGTACAATAAGTTTAAATTGCGGTCTATGATAAGACATTCAGTAATTTTTAAATTAAAATATCCGCCAGACTCTGCGGAAGAACAAACGTTTTTAAGGGCAGCTAAAGAACTTGATAATATTCCTGGCGTTCAACATTTTGAATGCCTGAGGCAAACGAGCAAAAAAAATAAATTTGAGTTTGGATTATCCATGGAGTTTGCCAGCCAGGAAATTTACGATGCCTATTCCAATAGCCAGGATCACCTTCAGTTCATTGAAAAGTACTGGGTAAACTATGTGGAAGACTTTCTTGAGATCGATTACGAGCTTTACCGGGTAGGGTTGTAAATTTTAATAAAATAGTAAATTTAGCTGCTAATTGTTGATGAGTAATTAACGGATAGATGTTGAGATAACGTGAAGATTTTGGGAGATAGCTTGCTTATAACTGGTATCTCAAGGCATCAATTAAATACAATGGAAGCATACATTATAGACGGCATACGTACACCTATCGGAAGTTTTGGAGGAAGCTTGTCAGCTGTTCGCGCGGATGACCTGGCCGCATTGGTGATCAGGTCATTGATGTTGCGCAACCCTGCAATACCTGCAGAGGTTATTGATGATGTAATTTTAGGATGCAGTAACCAGGCTGGTGATGATAACAGGAATGTGGCGCGTATGGCCTTACTGCTTGCGGGCCTGCCGGTCAGCGTACCAGGCGAAACAGTCAACCGGCTTTGTGCTTCCGGTATGTCTGCGGTCATCAATGCAGCCAGGGCAATCAGGGCTGGTGATGGTGATGTATTTATTGCAGGAGGCGTAGAGAATATGACAAGAGGGCCATGGGTGATGTCCAAAACATCGAAGCCATTTGGCAATGATGCCCAGCTTTTCGACTCCGGTTTTGGCTGGCGGTTCATCAATCCTTTACTGCATGCCATGTATGGTACTGATGCTATGGGAACGACGGCTGAAAACCTCGTAGAGATTTACAATATCAATCGCACAGACCAGGATATGTTTGCTTATAAAACGCAGCTGAAAGCTGCCGAAGCGCAGCGATCAGGAAGACTGGCATTGGAAATTGTCCCGGTGGAGATCACGGTCAATAAAAAGGAGAAAATATTATTTGAGCAGGATGAATTTATAAAACCGGGCACTACTTTAGAAAAACTGACTTTATTAAAGCCAGCTTTCAAAAAAGACAACGGTTCCGTGACGGCAGGTAATTCGTCCGGGCTAAATGATGGCGCAGCAGCCTTGCTGGTCGTTTCAGAAGCGGCTGTAAAAAAATTTAATTTAGCGCCCATTGCAAGAATTGTTTCTTCCGCTGTAGTAGGCGTGGAGCCACGGATAATGGGCATCGGGCCGGTAACTGCTACAAAAAAAGCGTTGGAAAAAGCGGGCCTCACGTTGGAACAAATGGGTGTTATTGAACTCAATGAAGCATTCGCTGCCCAATCAATTGCATGCACCAGGGCATTGGGCCTGGCAGATAATGATTCGCGCATTAATCCAAATGGAGGGGCCATTGCCCTGGGCCATCCGTTAGGCATGTCCGGCGCCAGGCTTATTCAAACGGCTGCCATTGAATTGCAACAGCAAAACAAGCGTTATGCGTTATGTACGATGTGCGTGGGGGTGGGGCAGGGATATGCTGTGATCATTGAAAGGGTCTGAATCATTGGATGGTTTAAGTAATGAAGTTTAGTAACAAACAAAACACAGGACTGGAGGCCTGCGCCTGAAAAATCTAGTGTAAAGTAAATTTCAAACACTCACAATTGCGGGTCACGCGCCTATGTTGGAAATTATTGCAATTAAAAGTTGACATGTCTCTTCAGGCGCATGTCTCCGGCGCATAAGTGTTCGGAACCTTGATTTCTATTGAATCTACAGGCGCAGGCCTCCGGCCCTGTGTCTTCTTTGTTACTAATTTCCAAGCTATCCAACGTCAACCAGGAAGTTATC
>JBDSLD010000374.1:0-11975 GCA_039916545.1 Ferruginibacter sp. | reverse complement strand
CACAATCCTGGCTCCGTCTGGCGCCGCGGCTGGCACCCTTACCCCAATCACAATTTTTTCTACCGGCTTTGTCCATTTATATTCCAGTGGGATAAAAAACGTGGTTGCGTGCCCCATACTACTAATTGATTTTACAGAACAACTTCCTGTGCCAATATTTAAAGGTATGCACATGACACCAGGCGTATTGTTGTAGATATATTTTATGTCGCCAAAACAATCCGGGGGATAGGTGTTTTTTTCGGTTAGGCAAAAACACAAAGGATAAGTTGAGCCCCTTCCATTTGCAAGGTCAAAATAATACTGCCCGAATTCAAATTTTTTATCCAGTTCAAAAGTAAGTTCAACTACCTGGCCGGGCGCAGCCTGGTATGCTTTAATTTTTTTTGGTAAAAACCAATACATTACTAACAAAATCAGCAGCAGGGCAATAATCGAAATAAATATCCAGCGCCTCCTCATAATTTCTGATCAATCTTTAAAATTAAAATCTTGTTTCGTTTAAATGATGTTTGTTAAACAGGTCAACCGGCTTGTCAAAGGTTTTCTTACAATAATTCAATGCAAGTTATCTTTTAAATTGATAGGCTTGCATGGCCTGTCCGTTGAGCCCTATCAAAAGCAGGTGATCCATTGTACAAAAAGACCTTATTTCGCCCTTTACATTTAACCCTGATAAAGGTTGTACCACATATTGAAAACCTCCTGTTCCGTCACCTAAAAATAACTGGCCTTTATTGCTTTCATTCATACCGGTTTTAACCCTTGCATATTTGATGTCTCCACCCAACAGCAGATCCATTTTTCCATCATTATTAAAATCATTAACAGAAATGGCAAAAACAGGGCTAAGCTGGGCTTCTACCGGAAGCGTTTTTTCTATTAATTTCCCGGTAGCAGTACTGACCCAGATTTTTGTTTCTGTAGTGATAGCAGATAACTTTGTAGCGTCCATTAATTCTGCCGGTGAAAAGATAGTTGCAATATCCGCATCGGCGTAAGATTTATAATCCGAAAACCTCGTGCGCATAATACTCATCTGCTCGAGTATTTCATCCCGGTTGGCATATGGATAAGATTTCCCTTTGATATAGTAGCAGAAAATGGGATCGATTGCACCATTGTCATCAAAATCTTTATAAAACATTTCCAGTGGTTCTTTGCTGCTTGCCTTCCACTGGCAATTCAGCCCATAATTACCTGCAACAATATCAGGTCTGCCATCGCCATTAATATCTTTAACCTCCAGTACATTCCACCACCCGCTTTGAGTAGCATCCATAAAATCGTTTGTCTTGTCCACCAATTTCCCGTTTACGGATTTCCATATTTGTACCGGCAGCCATTCACCAGCCGTGATGAGTTCTTGTTTATAATCACCATCAAGATCGGCAAAAACTGAGGCGGAAAACATACCGGCAGTTGCGATCGCAGGGCAAATTTCTGTAGTGGCATCGCGAAAAACCCCTGTCCCGTTATTTAAAAAAATAAAGGAAGTCGGCGCCTGGGGATATCGACCCGGAATAACCCGGCCTCCTAAAAAAAGATCAGGGAACCCATCGCCATTTATGTCACCCGCAGCCACGGTACCGGAGGAGGTAAAAATTGCCGGAACTGCATTATTTGCCCGTATAAATTTCCCTGTCCCGTCATTGAGGTACAAACGGCTTTGTAAAGCAGGGTCACCGGGTTCAAAAAAATCATACCCGCCGCTGGCTACAAAAAGATCAGGTTTGCCATCTCCGTTCGCATCAAAGAAAACAGCGCATGCATCCTGGCTGGCCGCATCCGCTTCCAGTGCTGGCTCGCTGAGCCTGACAAATTTTTGATTGTCTTTTTGCAGAAATACTGCACCCGGAAATCCTGCAGCGCCACCTACAAATAAATCCTCTTTGCCATCTCCGTTAATATCGCCTTTGATCATGCACGGGCCGCCGTAAGACAACGGATTAATCAGTAAAGGCTGTCTTTTAAAATCATTGACCACGTTTTGATAACAGGTATGATTCAACGGCGATTGGGGCATTAATGTAAACAAACTTTGAACGCTACTATTTACAGAAGCTTTTTTTATGGTGGCTGCTGACTCTTTTAATAAAATCTGTTGTTTAGGTTTGATATTGGTAAGCAGCTGTTGCTTTTGTCCGGGCCAGGTGATAACCAGTGAATCAATACTTTTAAAATTACCTGTTCCAAAAACCAATACAGGCGATACGCTTGACTGAAAACCTCTTGTCATCAATTGTTGCTGCACCTGTTGCTGGCCATTGGTGAAAACCTGTACTTTTGCCCCGATCCCAAACCGGTTACCACCTTCACCTTCTAATTTGATTTTCAGAAAACCAATATCAGCATTTTTTTCTGTTGAATTTCGATAAACAAAAACGGGCTTATTGATATTATTTACTACCAAATCAAGATCACCATCATTATCGAGATCGGCATAGGCCGCTCCGTTGCTATTGGAAACTGCATCAAGTCCCCAGTCTGCACTTTTATCCGTAAAACGTAAGCCACCGTTATTTTTAAAACCATAATTGCGGACATCGGATGCAGGCATTTTCTTTACCAATTCAAGCAGGTTATTTTTCTGGATATGTCCTTTATTATCGCGAAGGTATTCGCCGATATATTTTAAGAAATCGAGGTTGGTATAATCCCGCAGGTAACCATTGGAAACAAAAATATCTTTCCAGCCATCGTTGTCAAAATCGGCCAGTAGTGGCGCCCAGCTCCAATCTGTATTTGATACGCCGGCCAGTTGGCCAATTTCGCTAAAGCTGCCATTGCCGTTATTCAGGTGCAGCATATTGCGCATGTATTGAGCATTCAATCCGGCCTTTACGGTCATATTAAAAAGCTCGAAATTATCGCTTGCAAATAATAACTTCTGCCGGCGGTTATCTTCGGGTAACATATCCAGCGTGTAAATATCGGGTAAGCCGTCATTGTTAATATCGGCTATATCCATGCCCATCGAAAATTCTGACGTGCAGGTTAGCCTTTGCCCAAGTTCATCTTTAAATGTGCCGTCACCTTTGTTGATGTACAAATAATCCGGTGCAAAATAATCATTGCTTATATAAATATCCGGTAGTCCGTCGTCATTGATATCGGCAACTGAAACGCCCAGGTTAAAATTTAGTCTTGAGTTCCGTATGCCCGATTGCGATGTTACTTCTTTGAAAAAGCCTTTATCGTTTTTGTATAATTTGGTACCCGTTAATGAGTCAGTTTTATTGATCAGATACCTGATGGCGGTTTCATCCAGGTTGTTAAAACGGATAGGGCTGTGATTTAATAAGATCATATCCAGGTCTCCATCGAGATCATAATCAAAAAAGGCGGCCTGGTTACTAAAGGCTGAATCTGCCAGGCCGAACAATTGCGCCTGTTCTATAAAAACCGGAACACCTTTTTGGTCTGGTCCTTTATTGATAAAAAGCTCATTGGCTCTTTTTGAGCCGGGTAAATTACCTGAGTGGCACACATAAATATCCAGCAGGCCATCGCCATTGACATCAGCCATGGTTACCCCGGTACACCAGCTGAGGCGGCCAGCTACACCAGCTTTCGTGGTTACGTCTTCAAACTTAAAATTCCCATGATTTAGAAATAACTTGTTGCCGTTCCGGTTACTGGTCAGGTAAACATCATCCAGTCCATCATTGTTTAGATCACCAATAGCCACTCCGCCTCCATTGTAACTATTTTCATATTGCAGCGGATTAACATTTTCATCTTCTGCAACTCCATTGACAAAATTAATCCCTGTTGAATCGGCGGATAGAAGGGTGAATAATTTATTTGAATCTTCCTTTTTTGTTGGAGCACATCCCTGCGATAGAACCACAATGGAAATTAAAAAGAGTAGAAATAATTTGTTGTAGTGTTTAATCATATCTCACATTCAAACAAGAACAAAAATGGATTTGAGAGAAACTATTTTTTAAGTTGGTTATTTATTAGGTGGATTCTTTATTTATTAGTTTTTATTTAAGACCACATAGGGACATAGGATACATAGTTGTAAGGGTGGATTCTTTATTCATTATTTTTTTATTTAAGATTACATAGGGACATAGGATACATAGTTGTAAGGTAAGTTAAGGGAGTTGATTTGGGTGCCGTAGTCCCGTTGATCTTTACAAAATTTCTTCTCTACACATTGGCTCATGCTCAATCCCAGATGGTTGTGAAACTAAAAAGTGTTGCGATGCAAGATCACAACACTTTTCTTATTTATTCATTAAAGCTTAGTAGCCGGGATTCTGTTTTAACTTTGGATTAGTTGCCAGTACACCTGCCGGTATGGGCATCAAATTTCTGTAGGCACCGTTCGGCTGATGGGAAAGCCATGATTTTTTGGTGAATATACCCCAGCGAAGCAGATCCTGGCGCCTGTGTGGTTCCTGGTTAAATTCCCAACCCAGCTCATCCAGGAAGCGGCCAAATTGAACGTCTGCACCGCCTTCATGTGTTGTTACCAGGTGATCCCTGCGGCCATAATCGTAACTACTTCCTGCCTGCAACTGAACTCCTGTAACGGCTGCCTTGGCGGGATTGCCAGCGAAACTTCTTGCTCTCACGGCAGTTACAATTGCGGCGGCTTCATCGGCTTTACCGGTGCGTAACAGGCATTCCGCTTTCATCATCATAATATCTGAAAGCCTGAATAGTGGCACATCATTGCTAAGGTTAGTGGTGGATCCCAGGGCAAATTCAAATTTTCCCAAACGGAAGCCATGGACTTCCTGGCTTGAATCCACACCAGGGATCGAGTTTATAAACACCAGCGGTTTTCCATTGTAAGCCGATAGCGTGGCATTTATCGGTGCTCCTGTTGCGGTATATTGCTGGCCCTGGATCCAGTTCTCTTTCAACCGGAGATCTTCGGGATCGTATGTATCGATATATTGAGGAACGGCAGCAATACCTCCCCAGGCTGACGATTGAAGATTGTAAGTTGCCTGGTTTTCAGGTTGCAATGTTTCCATGTGCAAATTAAATCCAGGAGCATAAATCGGGTCATAAGGAACCGCAAAAATGATCTCTTTATTATTAGAATTATCTGCTATAAAAATAGAACGTTGAGTCGCACTTAAACTGTATTTATTGGAAGCGATGATCGCGTCACAAGCTTCAATGCACTTGGCCCATTGGGCAGTACCGGTGTAAACTTCGGCGTTCAGGTACATTTTAGCCAGTACGGAATAAGCTGCCCATTTATTAAAACGGCCATAATACAATTGAGTGGCGTCATCGCTTAATAATGGTATAACTTCCGTTAGCTCTGCAATAATAAAATCATTTACCTGCTGGCGGGTATTTTGCTCTGCTAAAAATCCGGGTTCTACATCAAACTTGGTTACGATGGGAACATTTCCATACAAATCAACCAGTACATAATAGTAAGAAGCCCTGAGCGCCCTTATTTCAGCCAGTACGTTGTCTTTTCCTGTCGGAACAGGAAGTGTACCGGATTCTATCTGGAATATTAACCGGTTACAATTGGTGATGCCAGAAAAGGCAGTCGACCAGTTTTGCGCGGTTCCATCGGTATTGGTCCATTTGTGTTCATGCAATCTGCGATAACTACCGTCATCCACCCAGCCGTTCGGACGAGCTGGTATCACTACTTCATCGCCCGTAACTTCCTGTGTGCGAAAAAAGCCGCTTGAACCGTCATAACCAAGTACACTCCGCCAGGCTCCATAGGCAGGCCCTATCAATGAGACAAGGTCACTCGCCCCTGGTGTAAACTGATCGGAAACAATCTGTGTATAATTCTTATCCGCTAGTTTGGTGCAGGAACACAGTAGGATGACCATCGAAAAAAAGAAGCCGGTTCTTTGATTTATTTTTTTATTATTTAGCATGTTCGTTAAGTTCTTAATAGTTTAAAAAGTAACATTTACTCCAAAAGTGAAAGTGCGGGCGCTTGGGTACTTATCCCTGTCGTCGTCACCAGGCGCAAGGCCAAGGCGATTTACTTCGGGATCAATTCCCTTGTAACCGGTTATTACAAATGAATTCAGCATTGAAAAATAGACACGTGTGCTGCTTGTGATATTTTTAATTTTACCAATGTTCCAGCCAAGCGTAATATTGTCAATTTTCCAAAAATCACCATCTTCTATATAATAACTGTTGAATTGTAATGGTACGTTTTTATCCATGACTGCGACTCCGTATATTTTGTCATAAGCAGATTTTAACTGGTTGTACTGGGTACGGCCGGAGTTTTCGTAATACATGCGCTGAAAATTTAGTATCTGGAAATCAAATGCGCCGCGCATTGTAACAGACAGGTCAATATTTTTATACCTGATGTTGTTGTTCCAGCCTGCATAATATTTAGGTAGTCCATTGCCCAACACTTTTTTGTCTTCATCTGCACCTTTAAAATCATCATAACTAACCGGCTTTCCGTCCCTGCCTTCATAGATCCATTTTCCGGCATCATCTGAACCAATCACCTTAAATCCATAAAACTCACCAATTGCCCTTCCAACTTCCACGCGATGGGTATAGGTTTGTATCGGATCGCTGGTGTAACCTGTATTAAAGAATGGATTGGTTGTTTTATAATCATCGTTTGATAAGGAAACCAGTTTATTGGTATTGGTTGAAAAATTAACACTTGAAGACCATTCAAAGTCTTTGCTGGTGACAGGGATAACATTTATAATTGCCTCAATTCCCCTGTTCTTCATCACACCCACATTGGCCCAGGTGGTACCGAATAAATTCGGAGGAGTGGGTACCGGAAATTGGTACAACAGTCCATCAACTTTTCTATCGTATGCATCAAAGGAACCGCTCACCCTTCCTTTATATATGGAGAAGTCGAGGCCGATATTGAACTCCTTCTTTTGCTCCCAACGCAGGTTTGGATTTGGATTACTTACGGGAACCAATTGAGGAACCCATGCGCCATTAGATAGTGTGTAACCATCATATCCTAAACGAGCCACTCCAAGGAAAAGATCCTGCGGAGGTGTTCCGGTAATGCCGTATCCTACACGCAATTTTAAATCAGAGAAAAACGTAGCATTCTGCATGAAACTTTCTTTGTTGATCCTCCAGCCTACTGATACCGCCGGGAAGGTTCCCCAGGGTTCTGCAGCGCCTACCAAAGCCGAAGTAGCTTCACGGCGAACACTCGCCATCAGCAGGTATTTCTCTTTATAATTGTAAGTAGCCCGGCCGAAAAAGCCGATCAGGTTCCTGCGTGTTTTATCACTGGAAAAAGCATTAAGTCCTCTTTTAGCTGCATTGCCCTGTCCTATATTATTGTAAGTAAATAAATCCGTGGGGAAGTCCCAATTATTCATGTAGGAATTCAGGTAGGTATTATCCTGGTAAGAATATCCTGCAAGGACCGAAAATGAATGATCTCCCAACCTTTTATTATAATTAGCAGATATTTCCAACAGGTTTTCCAGCGTTTCAGTAGCTCCTTTGGAAGCATATCCATTTAAATTATCACGAATGGCAGAAATATGCCTTTTGGTTTCTGAGTATCCTCTTGTTTCGTTGAATTTGGTCCTTGCCCCTAATGCTGTTATCGTCAAATCCTTGATCGGGGTTAAGGTCAGACTACCTGAAATGCGCGTGTTTTGATTGCTGTTTTGACCATCACTTTCATACACTCGGGAGACTGGATTTTCATACTGAAATATCCCTGTTTGCTCAAACCATGAACCGTCAGGATTTTTTATTGGACTGGTCGGATTACGTATTAACGCCATCCGGTAGGTTAAGCCATTGAAAGAATACCCCGCATTCCCTATTTGGTCGCCGGTGGTAGTATAATTTTGATCGGTATTGATCAGGTTAAGGTTCAGTTTTAATAACCCGTTAAACATGGAATGATTTACATCAAAACGACCATTGAATGCCTTGTTATCAGATTTAAGCATGATACCCTGGAAAGAACGGTAGTTCAGGTTGACCAGGTAATTTGTTTGCGGGGTTCCGCCACGAAAAGAAAGGTTGTGAACATGGGTAACAGGTGTTCTTGTTATCTCCTTTATCCAATCTGTACTTGCGCCCAAATCTGCCAGTGCAACTCCGCCGGCTATTTTTTCACGGTAATCCTGTGCGGTGAGCATTTCAGGCTTGCGGACTATCGATTGTGTACTTGCGTAACCACTGTACTCAACACTTTGCGTACGGCCTGTTGATTTACGCGTTGTAATTAATATTACGCCATTGGTACCCCTGGTACCATATATTGCAGCCGCAGCTCCGTCTTTTAAAACATCGATCGATTCTATGTCTTCCGGTGCTACCGTACGCAGGTTGCCGGGTATTCCATCAATTAGAATCAACGGTGAAGAACTCGCATTGATCGAGTTGATACCGCGAAGAATGATTTGCGAATTCGCAACAGGATCTCCTCCGGGACTGGAAATAGATAAGCCTGCAACCTTGCCTTGTAAAAGCTGGCCAGCATCATTCACCGCTCCTTTTACAAAATTTTCGGATTTCACTGAAGCGATCGAAGCGGTTACTTCCCGTTTCTTTTGCGTGCCATAACCGATTACCACCACATCTTCAAGACCGGCAGCTGAGCGTTCCATTTTAAATGTGAAAGTTGTTTGACTGCCAATACTCATTTCCTGGCTGGCAAAACCCGTAGAGGAAATTACGAGGATACCGCCTGCATCCGGCACTGTTAACCGAAAAGCCCCCTGGGCATCTGTAGATGTTCCGGTAGTGGTTCCTTTTAATAAAACCGTAACACCTTCTAAAGGTGCCCCTGTTTGAGCTTCCGTTATTTTTCCTGAAACAGTTTTATCAAACTCAGAACGGCCAGGATTTTTTGCTGAAAGGGAAAAGGAAATCAGGCAAACAAAGGCCAATAAAATACTGGTAGATAATCGAGTCATAAACAAGCTAAGTTTGAAGGTGAATATAGAATTAAAACGTTCGTAAAGATATTGCTTTCCCAAGTGAATAAATATACTTTAATTATCCTCTTCTTTACTTTTTTTAACTTATAATATGACTTGTAAAAAAGATAATAATTGTAAATTGTACAATTATTATCAACCTGTGTTGCGAATCGGCTAAATTTGCTTCCTGAAATAGAATTTTACAAACGGAAGCTTTCAAAATGAATATGATCAAACCCTTTTTTGAGTCGATTAATTCTCAAAATGACAATTCTTTTGCAGTAAGGTTATTCGAACAGGAAGCCTTTACTTCTCCCTATCATTATCACCCGGAATTTGAACTTACTTTAATTGATAAAGGCACGGGTAAACGATACATAGGCGACCATATGGATCACTTCAGTAATGGCGACCTTGCTTTTTTAGGTCCGAACTTACCGCACTGTTGGAAAACGGAAGATTATGTAAAGGGGGAAATAAATGCTTCTTCTATTGTTATACAATTTACAAGTGATTTTCTCGGACATGATTTTTTTAGCAAGCCTGAACTTTCGGAGATTCACAAACTTTTAGAGAGAAGCCAGGGTGGAATTATTTATGACCGGTCCATTGTGCCGGAGATATCCAGGGACATTAAAAATATTGCAAAA
The DNA here is from genome assembly GCA_039916545.1 of Ferruginibacter sp. GTDB lineage: Bacteria > Bacteroidota > Bacteroidia > Chitinophagales > Chitinophagaceae > Ferruginibacter. The sequence continues at coordinate 2,422 of JBDSLD010000374.1, read as the reverse complement.
GAGGAAGTGAACTTTAAAAGGCTGCACCTGTTTTTAGATGTTTTGCACAAGTTATCTATCACTTCCGATTTTACATTGCTCAACCGTTTAAACTATATTCCAATTAAAAGCGGAAGCGACCTGGAAAGAATCAATAAAGTATTTGCCTATATAATTGACAACTATAAAACAACTGTTAGTCTGGATGAAGTCGCGCAACTGGCCTGCATGACACCAAATGCATTTTGTAAATATTTTAAAAAAGTAACCCAGAAAACATTCATTGAAGTGGTGGTCGAATACAGGCTTCATTATGCAACCACACAATTATTGCATACCAATAAATCTGTAGCCCAGGTGAGTTTGGATTGTGGTTTTAATGATATCGTTCATTTTATCCGCATGTTCAAATCGAAGATGCAGGTATCGCCTTTGCAATACAAGAAAAAATTTCTGAAATCTTTTAATCTTTTTGATGATTCGATGCACAGGGAAGAATTTTTAAGTGATAGAGAAGCTGTATGATTCTCTTAAATTAAAATACATTTTACCCGATCGCTCCGGTCCAGGATTAACAAGTCAGCAATCGACATGAGAACAGGCTCAACAAAACTGCCTGGTATAAAATGATAATAGTTTAAATTGTATTGCAAACAAAAATGAACGCGTTACAAATTATCAAAGTTGATTTCGTTCGCCGGACTAAAGTGAGTTTTGCTTAATATTCTTACCAACTGTTTACCTTGTTATGATATTGAAGAGCGTGAACATTTTTGCTGTTGATTATTTTATTTTTTTGTAAAGTTATCATGAATTCTAAACACACTTAACGTTGCATACACACAGGCGAAAAATATTTATCCTGACTTTTTTTTGTTTATTCATTTTGGCCTTTCATAACTGTATGAATGAACCGCCGGAGAAAAGTAATGACTTCAGAGGCGAAGAGTATATTGGGTCATCAAAATGTATTACCTGTCATAAAGAAATATATGATAGTTACTCAAAGACCGCGCATAATCTAAGCAGCTTGCCGGCATCAAAAGAAGCCATCAAAGGCAGCTTTGAAAAAGACTCCAATGTGTTGTATTACCGGCCGACATTAAAGGTAGTGATGGAGCAAAGAGATAGTAGTTTTTACCAAATTGCTTACATTGATGATATTGAAAGACAGGGTGCACGTTTCGATATGGTGGTAGGCTCCGGAAGAAAAGGCCAGTCTTATCTTTATTGGGTCAATGAAAATATTTTTCAACTTCCTGTGTCTTATTATGTGCCTGGAAAAAGTTGGGTAAACAGCCCGAATTATCCTCCAAAAAATGTACAGTTCAACAGGAATATTCCCATCGGTTGTTTTGAATGCCATAGCAGCTATATTAAAAGAACTGCCACAAAGCCTTCAGGGCACTATTTAGTGGATTACTTCGATAAGACACAGGTAATATATGGTATCGACTGTGAACGATGCCATGGCCCCGCGGCAGCCCATGTTAACTTTCATGAAAAAAATCCGCAGGAAAAAGAGCCGAAGTATATTGGAAATATTGCCGGATTGGCGCGACAGGAAAAACTGGATATGTGTGCCATGTGCCATTCAGGTGCAAGAGAAACTATCAAATCTACTTTTACTTTTAAACCGGGATCGAAACTTGCCGATTTCCTTCATCCTGATACATCGACATTGAATACATCCCGGATAGATGTCCATGGCAGGCAATACCAGTTGCTGACCGCCAGTAAATGCTTTATTAAAAGCACGCAACTAAATTGTTTTTCCTGTCACAATACGCATGTGGAAGAAAGGAATAATATGAGCGCTTTTTCTGCGAAGTGCATGGATTGTCACAAGATTCCTAACCACGACTCAGTAGAAATGCCAACTACTTTACGAGGCAATATTGCCAACAATTGTATAGATTGCCATATGCCTGCCCGGCCCTCTGCATTGATCACCATGACAACACAAACACAGTCTGCTCCTATACCTGCTTTGGTAAGAACACATTATATTTCCATCTATCCAGACGAAACAAAAAAGTATATTCTAAAACAAAAATGATACGCTTGCAGTCTGCGCTAAAGTTTATCAATTTTCTTTTGAATAGCCTGCCTGCCCGATTGGGTTTTCACAAGTAACAATGATTTAATAAAATAGGTACGGGCTTTTTCATTATCAATTTCTGTGTACAGTTCACCCAGTAAAGCAAAATAAAAATGATTTTCGGGGAGATCCAATTTCTCCGCAGCAGCAATGGCTTGTTCTTTTCCATTTGCTTTTGAAAGTGCGTAAGTGCGGTTAAGTGCTGCCACGGGCGAGTATTCGATCTGCAATAACCTGTTGTAAAATTGCAGGATGTTTTCCCACTTTTCTTTAGTGTCCGGTCGCTGTGTGTTCCAATAAGCAATGCCGGCTTCCAAATGATATTTTGAAAGGCTGCTGCCG
>JBDSLD010000373.1:0-7558 GCA_039916545.1 Ferruginibacter sp. | reverse complement strand
ATTGTAAAAATACCGCGTTGGAACTTTGATAAATTTAAAGGCGCCAATGATACGCTGGGTTTCCAGATGAAAAGCGTGGGAGAAGTAATGGCCATTGGCAGAAGCTTTGCCGAGGCGGTACAGAAAGCCTGTCAGAGTTTGGAGAATGAAGCAGTCGGACTGGGTTATTATGGAAAGAGTCTAATGCATGCGGATGAATTAATTGAATATATCAAGATACCAAAGTGGGACCGCATTTTCAGGATCAAAGATGCCTTGATGGCCGGGGCGAGTATAAAGCGTATTTGTGAAAGCACGGGTATCGACCGTTGGTTTATCTACCAGATACAGAAGATCTGCGATTGCGAAAAGCTAATTGCAAAGCATGATTTGAAAACGTTGCCGGATGACCTGTTGAGAGATGCGAAGGTATTAGGTTTTAGTGATGAGCAGATCGTTCGCATTATGAATGAAGAGAATGCTGAATTGATCTATGAAAGAAGAAAACAAATGGGGTTGACCAGGGTATTTAAAATGGTAGATACCTGCAGCGCTGAATTTGAAGCAAAAACACCGTATTTCTATTCCACCTTTGAAACCGCCCAGGCGCCGCAAATATTGCAAAAAGGAGAGAAAGCTTCTTCAACGTCATTATTGATTGCCAATGAATCCATTGTCTCAGAAAAGGATAAGTCGAATGTGCCGGAACCTTCTACGGATGGCAAAAAAAACAAAGGATCCATTATTGTTTTAGGCTCGGGGCCGAACAGGATTGGCCAGGGGATTGAATTTGATTATTGTTGCGTACATGGTTTGCTGGCAATTAAAGAGGCCGGTTATGAAGCAATTATGGTAAACTGCAACCCCGAGACAGTCTCTACTGATTTTGATATTGCCGATAAATTATATTTTGAACCGGTATTCTGGGAACATCTCTGGGAGATCGTGGAACACGAAAAACCGATCGGGGTTATTGTACAGCTGGGCGGCCAGACTGCGTTAAAACTTGCCCGCCGTTTACACGCGAAAGGAATAAAGATCATCGGTACTTCTTTCGATAACATGGACATTGCCGAAGACAGGGGAAGATTTAGCGATATGCTGAAAGAATTGCATATCCCTTATCCAAATTACGGTACTGCTTATGATACGGATGAAGCCATTGAAGTGGCTAAAACAGTTGGTTACCCGGTGCTGATCCGGCCAAGTTATGTGCTGGGCGGGCAAAGAATGCGGATCGTGTTGAATGACGATGAGCTGGAAAAAGGCGTGTTAAGTTTGATCAAACATTTACCCGGCAATAAAATATTGATCGATCATTTCCTGGACAGGTGCCAGGAAGCAGAGATCGACGGTATTTTTGACGGCGAAGAATTTCATGTAATGGGGCTGATGGAGCACATAGAACCGGCGGGTATCCATAGTGGGGACAGTAATGCCGTGTTGCCGGAATTCAACCTTACGCCATTGGTGGTACATACCATGGAAGAATATGCGGAAAAAATCGCGCGGTCGCTAAATATTTTAGGGTTGATCAATATCCAGTTTGCAATAAAAGACGGTAATGTGTTCGTGATCGAAGCCAATCCAAGGGCCAGTCGTACCACACCTTTTATCGCGAAAGCATACCAGATACCTTACCTGAATATTGCCACTAAAGTAATGATGGGTGTGGCTAAAATAAAGGATTTCACTTATGAGAAAAAACTGAAAGGTTTTGCTATCAAAGAACCTGTTTTCTCTTTTAATAAATTTCCGGGGGTAAATAAGGAACTCGGACCAGAAATGAAAAGTACCGGCGAAGCCATCCGCTTTATCAAAGACCTGCGGGATCCATACTTCCGGCAATTGAACAAAGAGCGGAGTATGCACCTGAGCAAGTAATTTTATTTTTTTTATATTTGGGATTGGAAAATATTCTAAAAGCCCTACCAGCTATTAATAACAGCGTTTTCTTGCAGACACTATTTATAAAGAAGATGGCAGCATAATAATTGTACAAGATTTTACATCTAAACTTTCCGGTGAAAAAATATTACCCGGATTTGAGTTTGATCTGCAAATACTTCAATAGAATTAGCCTTCCTCAACACCTTATCCAGTCCCGTTAAATAAAATGGTAATTATTAATATCCATTGGATTACAATAATGCCTGGCTATATATTTTTCCGAATAGTTAAAATTTCAATATCAAAATAGACTTCAAAATTCAAATGCCTACATTTGGCAATCGCAAGGCTTTTATCTGCTCCAATATTTTTGAAATTCAAAAGTTGAGAAAGTACGAAATAGTAAAGGGCTCTCTGCACCTTATCCAATATTTGTGAACTACCAATATTACATTGGCATATTAGTTGGTTATCGACTATCCAACTATTTATAATGCCTGTTATTTATCATCCTTTTTAGAAAATGCTATCGTACTTTTTTAAGTTTAGTTATGAATAGATCTGTGTGGGTAATATTACTATGTTTATTTTTTAGTTATTCCAGCCTGTTCGCAGGCTCAAAGACTTGCCCTGCTTTATTTCCATTTGAATATAATTTCATATCAACCGCCTCACAAAATATATTTAATGTAGCTACAAGGGCGGCTAAACCAGACAGTCTGCCTAAAACGATCAACGATACCGTTGTTGTTCCTTTTGAGTATCAACAATCTGCTTTAAATTATCCGTATACATTCAAAATGATGGACAGCGTCGCGGAGATATTGCTTAAAGATACATCGGTCACACTTTCAATCGACGGCTACTCTTACTTTGACGAAGCCAATGATAATATTTGTTATTGGTTGTCATTTAACCGTGCCATGGCAGTAAAAAGCTATGTTATGGGAAGAGGTGTTGATAGCTTAAGGATATTTAATGTAAGGGGGCTTAGCAAGAAACGATCAATAGAGCGAAAAGCCAGAAAGATGACAGTTAAATATAATTGTACAGCAGAAATAGTGCTTAATTACCCCGTTCCGGAACCAATCGATGCCATGCACGATATGGACCAGGACGGTATTACAGACGACCAGGACAGTTGCCGCAACGAATACGGCGACAAGGCACACAATGGTTGCCCGGATAAAAATGCGATCATTGTTCCTTTCGAAATACAACAATCTGCCCTGTTTTCAATGACGTATAAAGTATTGGATAGTGTAATAGCAATATTAAAAGCTGACCCTTTACTTACAATTTCAATAGAGGGACATTCCTATAAAACGGAAGGCGTTGAAACAGTATGCGAACAGCTTGCAAAAGAAAGAGCCGATATTGTAAAAAGATATTTATTGACCCGAAATATAGACATTTCACGGATTGACTCTATAAAAGACTTTAGCAGTTTTAAGCCAATAACTGCGGGTAGAAATTCCTGGGAAAGAGCGCGTAATTGCCGTGCTGTGATCTTTTTGTTACATCATTAAAGCAAAAAGAAGTAGCTTATTTTATTTAAGCCAGTTGGTTTTCTTTTCTTTTTCAGTTGTTTTAAACAAGTAATATTACCTGTAGTGCTTTACATTGAAGGGTGCATAATTCTTACACTATTCCCATCTGGAAGAAGGCTCCCTTTATCCGGTTATTGATACCATTGGCGGCTGGAATATTGCTGCAATGGCACTTCCAATTTCCGCTCCCGGCAATATTGATCAGTGTCATCGGGCTAACCATTACTTACTTATTATTTTCCTTATTTTCAATGGCAGCAAGGTTTAAGCTACAGCCGATACAAGGACTTATACTAAATCTTTTGTTGATCAGTTTCGGGTTGCTGGCGACTTTGCACAAGGACACCAGGAACAGTAAAGACTGGTACGGCAATATTTACCGGGAGGGCGATTTGATGTTAATTAAAGTAGATGAGCCATTGATAAAAAAGGCGAAATCTTTTAAGTCAAATGGATTTGTTGAAGCCATCATCCGCCAGGACTCTGTAATTGCGTGCAACGGAAAAATATTGCTCTACTTTTCCAAAGACGGTGACAAGACTAATTCTGCCGGTCCGCAATTACAATATGGCGATAAAATATTGATCAATAAAAATCTTCAAAAAATTAAAAACTCCGGCAACCCGGGAGCCTTCAACTATGAACGCTATGCGGCCTTTCAGCAAATTTTTCACAATGTTTTTTTGAAAGAAAAGGATTGGATCAAGACTGGCGAGCCGGCTCCTAATCTTTTTAACAGGTTTATATTCAACGCAAGAGATAATATTTTATCGATCCTTAGAAAGCATATAAACAGCGGCAAAGATGAGTTAGGGATCGCCCAGGCATTGCTGATCGGCTACACCAACGACCTTGACAGGGACCTGGTGCAGGCATATAGCAATACCGGCGTGGTACATATTATTGCTATATCAGGTATGCATCTGGCGCTGATCTATCTTTTGCTGGTACAGGTATTTGGAAAAATCCCCTTGCTTAACAGGTCGAAGTTATTGCAGGTATTGCTGATATTAAGTTGCCTTTGGTTATTTTCCTTGCTCACAGGTGCTTCAGCATCTGTATTGAGAGCCGCAGTAATGTTCTCATTTATAACGGTGGGCACAAATCTTAAAAAGCGGTCCTCCATTTATAATTCCCTGGCTGCATCTGCTTTTGTAATGCTCTGCTATAATCCCTTTTTTTTATGGGATGTCGGTTTTCAGTTGTCTTATCTTGCCGTGGTAAGTATCATTGTTTTTCAGCAGACGGTATATAATTGCTGGCACATAAAAAATAAATGGATTGAGAAAGTTTGGGAACTGGCCGCCGTTTCTTTATCGGCCCAGGTACTTACTTTTCCTGTTTGTATTTATTATTTTCACCAGTTCCCTAATTTTTTTCTGCTTACGAATATTATCGCTGTTCCCTTGTCAAGCGTTATTTTATACGTGGAGATAGGGCTGGTGGCACTTTCGCCAATCCCTGTAGTGGCCCCGTTTATCGGCAAGATCGTAACCTGGCTGGTTTGGCTCATGAACCAGGTCGTACTATGGGTCAATAAAATTCCTTTTGCAGTTTGGGAGGGCATCCCATCCACCGTATTGTCTACCTGCCTGTTATATGGGGTAACAATCGGATTTAGCGCCTGGTTTATAAAAAAGAACCGCCGCATGTTTGGTGCAGCACTGGTATGTTTTCTTGCATTTGTAATGGTGTCCATCTATAAAAACTGGCAGATAAAAACTCAACAAAAACTCATTGTTTATAATATTTCGCAGCACCGGGCAATTGATTTTATTAATGGAAACGATTTTAATTTTATCGGTGATAGTGTTTTATTACAGGATTTAATGTTGCAGAATTTTAACCTGAAGCCTGCCAGGATAGCATTGCAAGTGGAGAATAGAGGAGCCGTATTAAAAAACTTGTTCCATAATGGTTCATTCTATCAATTCAATAATAAAAAAATATTACTCATCGATGGACCAATTTCTTTTGATACAATTTCTCAAAAGACGGCTGTTGACATTATTATTATTTCTAAAAACCCGGCTATCAAAATCACTCAGCTGGCCAAAGTTTTCAGTTGCGGTCAGTATATTTTTGACGCGTCTAATAGTTTGTGGAAAATTGATAAATGGCAAAAAGAATGCGAAGAATTACATTTGCGCTCTTATTCAGTTCCGGAAAGGGGTGCATTTGTATTGGATGTCAGGGAATAAAAATGTCGAAAGCTTGTTTTTCAAATGCAAGTCATCGATGCCAGCTGATCCCGGAGCCTTCCCGGCAATGTAAACAGTTAATTAAAACAACGCAAAAATGCAAAAAAAGATCAAATCAGCGCTAATTTCAGTTTTTTACAAAGACGGGTTAGAAAATATTGTTAGGGAACTGCACCACCTCGGAGTGGTCATTTACTCTACGGGTGGAACGCAAAAATTTATAGAGGAACTCCAGGTACCATGTGTAGCGGTTGAGTCGCTGACAACATATCCTTCTATTTTGGGCGGAAGGGTAAAAACATTGCACCCATCCGTGTTTGGTGGCATTCTCGGAAGAAGGGATAATGAAACGGATATACAGGAAATGAAACAATACAATATACCCGAACTCGACCTCGTGATCGTGGACCTGTATCCATTTGAAGAAACGGTAAAATCAACTACCGATGAAAAATTAATAATTGAAAAGATCGATATTGGCGGCCCTTCAATGATACGCGGTGCAGCCAAAAACCATAAAGACGTGGTAGTGATCGCAGCAAAAAAAGACTATGCATTGCTGGAGCAAATTTTAAAAGATCAAAAGGGTGAAACCACACTGGATCAGCGACGCACATTTGCAATCAAAGCCTTTGATGTGTGTACGGGTTATGACCTGGCTATTTCAAATTATTTTAACCAAACTGAATTTTCAAATCCCTTTGATAAAATAAAAACTGTGTTGCGCTATGGCGAAAACCCTCACCAGCAGGGAATATTTTATGGCAACCTGGAAGAGATATTTGATAAGCTGCACGGTAAAGAATTGTCTTACAACAACCTGGTAGATGTGGACGCGGCCTTGCAGCTGATAGCAGAATTCGATAGTACCACATTTGCGATCATTAAACATACCAATGTATGCGGCATCGCTTCCCGCAATACTGTAAAGGAATCCTGGGATACCGCCCTGGCGGGCGATCCGGAAAGTGCATTTGGTGGCGTATTGATCTGTAATTCACCGGTTGACAAAGCAACTGCTGAAGCCATCAATGAAATATTTTTTGAAGTATTGATAGCTCCTTCCTTTGATGCGGATGCGCTTGATATCCTGCAAACAAAAAAGAACCGGATACTTTTAAAACAAAAGGCCTGGTTGCCGGCATCCCACCAATCCCGGTCCATATTAAATGGTACGCTCACGCAACAGAATGATATAGGCAATTGCTCGGAATGGAAAGAAGCAGGCGGGCGGGAAACAACTATTGCTGAAAAAGAAGACCTGGTATTTGCCAATCTCGTTGGTAAACATTTAAAAAGCAACTCCATTGCCCTGGTAAAAAATAAACAATTAATAGGAAAGGGGTGCGGCCAAACTTCCCGAATCGATTCCCTTCGTCAATCCATTGAAAAAGCAAATCAATTTAAATTTGACCTGGCCGGTGCCTCATTGGCGAGTGATGCTTTTTTTCCTTTTGATGATTGTGTAAAAATAGCGCACGCCGCCGGGATCACTTCATTCATACAGCCAGGCGGCTCTATTCGCGACAAAGACTCAATTGAATACTGCAAACAAAATAACCTGGCAATGGTAATAACAGGCCTGCGTCATTTTAAACATTAAGCAAAACAAATTAATCGGGACTTTTTTGATTGGGATACATGTTCCGGTCCTGTTGAGTACTGTCTTGTCCCGGTGCAATTACAATAACTCCTTCGTGGTTCCTTATTGTAAATTTTACAGGCATTCCATTATTATCACCAGATTTAGACGTTAATTTATTGAACTGATCATTGGCCTTCACATAAGCAGCCGAATCGGTATCGGCGGTTATATTATCTTTTTTAGAAGTAAGTGTTGTATCACCGGTATTTTTATTGCTGGAATAAAAAGTTTCAATTGTATAGGTATTTTTTCCTGAGCAGGACAACAGCAATACAACAGGGAACGATAAAAAA
>JBDSLD010000372.1:0-4721 GCA_039916545.1 Ferruginibacter sp. | reverse complement strand
AAAGATAATGAAATAATGAACCCGGTAAACTGCCTGCTGTTGTTTTCCCCTGGCTAAAGCCGGTGGCACTTTTAATGGAACACAGGCCTGTTCTTTACATTTTATTTCCAGGCGTTTTACAGGTATTGCAATCCGGCGGATGCTTCAGTGGTATGGATTTAATATTATTTTTTCGCCGGTGGCGGGATACTTGAGTACGCTATAATCCGGTGACGGGTAGTTGTACAATAAAAACAGCCCCTTTACCTTCTTCGGTTTCCACTTTTATTTCACCGCCATGTGCCTTAATGATATCGTAGCTTAGACTTAATCCTAAGCCGGTGCCTTCACCGGTAGGTTTGGTAGTGAAAAAAGGTTGAAAGATCTTATCCAATACTTTTTGAGGAATGCCATTTCCATTGTCTTTTACACAGATCAGTACCTTATCGCCCGCCTTTTTTGTGCTGACTGAAACGGTCGGCTCAAAGCCATTACCCGCCTGTTTTTTCTTATCGGTTACGGCATAAAAAGCATTGGTAATGAGATTGAGAATTACCCTTCCCACATCCTGGGGGATGACGCCTATTTTTCCAATAGTTTTATCAAAATCAGTCTTCATGGACGCGTTGAACGACTTGTCTTTTGCCCTGAGCCCATGGTAGGCCAGCCGCAGGTATTCGTCGGTCAGGTCATTAATGTCGGTTGGTTCCTGCACGCCATCGCTGCTCCTGCTGTGGTGAAGCATTCCTTTCACTATCGCGTCGGCCCTTTTACCGTGGTGGTTTATCTTTTGTTCATTGGCCGCTATGTCATTCGCAATCGCCATTGCATCTTCATGGTTACCAGCTTTTAATTCGGTTTTCATTTCTTCAATCAGCTCGGTATTCACTTCAGAAAAATTATTAACAAAATTTAGCGGGTTCTGTATCTCATGAGCAATGCCTGCAGTGAGTTCCCCCAGGGAAGCCATTTTTTCCGACTGGATAAGCAAAGCCTGGGTAGACCTTAGTTCATCCAGTGCATGCTGTAATTCTTCTTTTTGTAGCGTAAGTGCGGCCGTACGTTCCGCTACCTGTACTTCCAGCGCAGCTTTTAGCGATTCGGTTATCTTGTATTCTTTTTCTTTTTCCTGCGTCCTCAATTTTTCTGCTTCAAGGGCCTTTCTTTGTTTTCTGGTGATGAGCCACATGGCTATCATCCAGAGAGTGGCAAATAATTTAGCAGTCTCAAAATAGTCATCCCATTCCCTGAAAAAATCAGCATTTATTAATTTTACCAGGTCGCCAAGTACCGCCACAATAATATAGGGTAATATCCCGTATATCATCTGCTTTCCCGCATTGAATTCTTTCTTATAAAAAGGCAGGTAAGCAAGGAATAATAGTAAGGCGTGGGTGAGCCAGTTAGCTAAGGTCCGGGTGCTTTCTATCACCGTTCCGGCCACCAGCAATATTATTGAAACAGCCATGGCGCCAACCAGTGTTTTATCCAATTCAGGAAGCAGGCCGCTGGTTTGAAGCGTTTTACGCAGGAACCGAACAATAATGATCGCCAATATGATCTCTAAAAACATAGTTGATCTTAAATGTTTTATTGATAATTACCAGAACGTCTGCCGGCTGCCTGGGCACGTTTTCTTAAAAACAAATTGAATTGACAAATGTAATCACAAACTCAGCATATTTGAAGTTGTTTCTGCTCCAATTTGCGCGAATGCGTATATATGATTACTATTCAGTAGTGTGATCAGGCCGGTTTACACTATTATTTATATGTAAACAAGCTACTTCGCATGCGGTTTTGCTTTTAGAATTCCACCACTTGCTTCTTTGATACTTTGTATGTACACGAACGCTTTTGGATCGATGGTTTTCAAAGTTTCTTCGATCTGTTTTACTTCCAGCCGGGTAACGATGGTTACAATAATATCACAGTCCTTTTTGATCTCGAAGCTGCCGGGTAAATAACCGCGCTCTCCTTTATATACAGTGATGCCTTTTCCAAGTTCATTTACCAGGAAGCTTTTGATTTCTTCCTGCTGGCCCGAAATGATATTCATTGCGGTAAATTCTTCAATGCCATCCACTACATAATCAGTGGCTTTTGTCGCGGTAAAATAAGTAATGATGGAATACATGGCGGTCTCGATACCAAATTGAAAAGCGGCGACCGAAAAAATAATGGTATTGAAAAGCATAATGATCTCGCTGTTCGAAAACCCGGTCCTTCTTTTGGTAAATACGGCGATCACTTCAGCTCCATCAATTACGCCTCCACCCCTGATCACCAGTCCAACACCCGCACCCATCAGGATACCACCGAAAGTGGCGATCAGTAATTTATCACTTGTAATTGGATGAATGTGAACAAAAAGCAGTCCGAGTGACAGGAGGATAACGGCAATGGTAGTCTGAACCGCAAATGTTTTCCCGATCCTTTTATAACCAAGGTACACAAACAGCGAATTTAGCACGATCACCAGAAAGCTGATATCGATGTGAAATATCTCGTGTAACAAAATGGATATGCCGGTAATGCCGCCATCCATAAACCGGTTGGGGATCATAAAACCTTTCATTGCCAAAACGGCCAGCCCTGTGCCGAGTATGATGTGTGCGAGGTTTTTCAAGTTCCACACATGTTGCCATTCAATAGAGTCACTTTTATACCGCGTCATTATTCAACAGTTGATTTAAAGTGCGAAAGTAAGATTCTCTTTTCGCTTTCAGAAGTTAAGGTAAAGGGAATACAAGTCAATTTGTAGTGGTAAACCCGGAGCAGACAATTTAGAACAGGCCTTTCGCTGCGCGGATTATTTTTATCATTAAATTGTAATATGGAAAAAAGGGTTACAACAAGCGAAAGGATATTTTTGAGCAACGGCGCCGCGCTTGCCTGGATCGCCGTTTTCTTTCAGCTCTACCTGATCATCGTCAACAGAACAGCCTCCATTCCGGAGACCATTACCCGGTTCTTTAGTTTTTTTACCATTCTTTCAAATATACTGGTGGCCCTCTGTTTTACCTACAGGTTATTAAAACCCAATGCCAAATGGGGACGTTTTTTTTCGCGGCCCACCACACAGACAGCCATTGCGCTGTATATTGGGGTCACCGGGATAATTTATAATACGATCCTGCGGGCATTGTGGAAGCCGGAAGGGTTACAGTTCCTGGTAAATGAACTGCTCCATTCTGTCATCCCGGTATTATTTATTTTGTACTGGCTGTTTTTTGTGCCGAAAGAATCGCTGAAATGGACAAGTATTTTTCCCTGGCTAATCTTTCCTACTGTTTATTGTATTTATTCGATCATCCGCGGTGCGATCGCCGGCGTTTACCCGTACCCGTTTTTAGATGCAAAGGAACTCGGCTACAACAAGGTAATATTAAATATTTGCGGTGTTACAGTCGTATTCATAGTGCTTTCTTTGTTGCTTGTCGCGATAGCAAAACTAATCGCGCGATCGCCCGGCAGCAAGGGTTTATAAGTGCGCCTGCTGGCGGTTTATGGATCGATTGGTTTCAATACACTTTTAACATATTTTACCTGAAAGTCTTTAAACAGGTACCTGTCTTCAATTGACAAAGGCTATCTTTACAGCCTGTTGGCCATCTACCCCTAAAACGATTGTACCTGTTTAATCATACCATAATGAGAAGGGCTTTTTATTTTCTTTACGTTACCATTTTTTCAATGTTTGCATTGCAGGAAGTGACCGCCGACCCTGCTGATCCTTTTTTTCTTCAACATTACGATAACAGGAATGGCCTTTCCAATAGTTCCATCAATCATATTTTTAAAGATGCAGGCAATTTATTGTGGGTAGCTACCTGGGATGGATTGAATATGTATGATGGCAATATTTTCCATGTCTTCAATTATAGTAAGGAAAATGATTTTAAAAGCATCGGAAGCAATGTAATCCGGCAGGTTACAGAAGATAAGCGCGGGAATATTTGGGTCACTACCATTGAAGGCATATCCAGGTATGAAAAACGTACGGGTAAATTTTATAATTATTTCTATAACCAATACCAGCGCAGCCGGGTAAGTGAACAGGAGTACGCACTGGCCATTGATACTGCCGGGAAAGTTTATTGCCTCAACCAAAAATCCGGCCTTAACTGGTATGACGAAGCAGCCGATACATTCAGGATCTGCGATCTGCCGCAACAAAATTCTAAGATCAGCAAATTGGTTTTTGACGAATCCAACAGGCTCTGGTTATTAAACGGGAGCGGGCAACTGGACGTTTATTCAGCCGATCAAAATAAGTTTAAGAAATTGCGAAGCTACCAGGAAGGTTCAGCCATTGTCAATTTCTTCAATGTAAATCACCAGCTTTTTTTTACAACCGCCGATGAGCGTCTTTTCACCATTCACCATTCAACGTTTATCCACAAACAGGTAATGCAGCTAAAGCACGCTTTTACTGCCATGATATTTTATAAGGAGCATTACCTGCTTGCCTGGTCAACCAAAGGATATGGTGTTTATGATCTCGATTTCCAGCAATCCTCCTTTCTGCAACAGGAAGCGGCGCAGATGCAGGATGTAAAAGTTACCTCCTGGGCCCTGGGCAGTGAAGATATTTTGTGGTCGGGCACCGATGGAAACGGCATCATTAAAATTTATCCAAAAACAAAATCCTTCGGCACCATCGCCACTTCCGATAACGGCATGCCGTACAATAAATCCGTGAGGGCATTTTGCGAAGCTGATGGAAATTTATGGATAGG
>JBDSLD010000371.1:0-9772 GCA_039916545.1 Ferruginibacter sp. | reverse complement strand
CTGCGCGTTTTTTCAATTCCAATTTCATCGGAACCGAACCAAAAAGACAGCTAACCCGGTTACTGATGTAGCAGATCAAATAGTGGCCACCCTTAAATGCCTTTTATTAAACAGATCAGCAATATTTTATTTCAGGCCATTTCTTTAGTTTCAGCTTAATAATATTCAACAAGAAAAATCTCCATAATCCATTGTCCGTAAAGGTTTTCAGCGTTTTCTTGCAAACACTATGTAATCAACACCCTTCCGCCTGTACCTGCCGCCTTATAAATGGCCTGCAATATTTTCATATCTTTTAGTCCTTCCTCGCCTGTTATATGACCGGGTAGCTGTTCATTTTGTAGCAATACTTTTCCGATCTCATCCAATTGTACTGCCTGCTGGTTGGTGTCCGGAAAATTTATTTCCCCTTTGCTCGTTTTTCCCCGGAAGGGTCCGTAGCTAACGGCCGGACTGAGCTCAAAAAAGCCCTGATCGGCCGAAGCATAAAATCTATCGATATTACTGGTGTACGAAGTGGTAGAAGTGCAGACTGCCCCGCTGGGAAAATTTAACTGCCAGGTGATGGCTTCCTCTACTTCGGAAAATAATTGTTGATTGGTAACAGGAGCAAATTGAGCCGTTACTGAAGTGGGTTCTTCGCCCAATACATAGCGGCTGCTTTGTACACAATAAACGCCCAGGTTCATCAGCGGGCCACCACCGGAAATTGCTTTCTTTAAATGCCAGTCTGCAGGATTTTGACCATCTAACCGATAGCCAAGCGATACTTCGATTAAACGCACTTGTCCAAAAACCTTTTGTTGCCCGAGCCTTTTAATTTCTAAATGATGTGGCTCGTAGTGTAAACGATACCCCACTGCTAATTGCACTTTTGCTTTTTTGCAGGCATCGATCATCTCCTGGCAATCTGCTGCCGTAATGGCCATAGGCTTTTCAACAATAACATGTTTGCCCGCTTCAGCCGCCCTGATCACATATTCTTTGTGCAATGCATTGGGTAAAACCACATATACCAAATCAATGTCTTTGTTATTTACGATCTCGTCAAAATTCTGGTAATTATAAATGTTTTTTCCAGGGATATTATATTTTTTTCCCCATGTCACTGCTTTTTCGGGAGTTCCTGTAACGATTCCGGCAAGCCGGCAACAGGTTGTGATTTCCAGGCCTTCTGCTAAGTAGCCTGCATAACGTCCCAAACCACAAAGTGCAATGTTCAGTTTTTTCCCTTCATAAATTTTCTTACTTAATTTGGGATCAGTTACAAAAGATGGTAGCGTTGCTGCAAGTGCGGTAGTACCAATGCCGGTACCAAATTTTTCTAAAAATGAACGGCGTGATAAATTTTTCATATGTATTTTTTTGTTCCAGATCTATCCGACAAATAGTTGACAATGATTGTTAATGCATTTCAAAGTACCGCGATATTCTGACATAGCTACTAAGATATATGTTATAATACAAGCAACAATTTGCTTCTGATATTGGTGGCAGTTTAAGTAGGATAACCGGCAGCAATGGCTGTTTCAGTGGCATTTGCGCACCTGGATGTTTTTTGGCGCGTGAGCAAATTAAATTACATTTCGCATAGTGCCTTAATATAAAGGAGCCGCCCCGATATTACTATCGGGGCGGCTCCTTTATATTAGGCTTTATAAAATTCTAAACTCTTTTATTTAATGCTACCGGTAAAGAACGCACGCGCTTTCCTGTTGCATGATACACCGCATTGGCAACAGCCGCAGCAAACCCCATCAAACCTATCTCACCAATATTTTTTGCTCCTGACACGTCGGAAAAAGGATCTGGTTCATTGATGAAAATAATTTCGATCGGTGGAATATTGTCATTAAATATTTTACCGCCAGGGAACGAACCTCCGGTCAAATAATTTTTATGCAATTGCCCGTCGGCCTCTTTCGTTTTTAGTGAAATTCCAATTCCCTTTACAATCGAACTGTAAACCTGGCCAGCCGATATTTGCAGATCCTCAATTTTACCTGCGTCAATGACTGATACGATTTTTGTGAACACTATTTTTCCCGTAGCACCATGCACCAGCACTTCCACAAAATGCGCACAAAAAGTCTTTATCGAATAATCTTTTTCGCAGTCGTCACTGTATTCTTCACCTGGAAGCATCAGCTTTCCACAACACATCCCACTACTCATACCCATGCCCACCAGCCACTCGCGGGACCGCATCGAACCTGGCACAGGGTTTCGCCGCGACCAGCCAAAATTTTCCGCACCTAATTCATAGCATTTTTTTAAATAGTTACTCGACCAGGGCAATCCATTATCCGGGTCCTTTTCTGCAAAATTTTTAAGCCTTAATGTCAGCGGATCTATCCTTAAAGTATATGACAATTCATCAAGTGCGGATTCCAGGGCGAAAGAACCGCAGGTTACCAGGAGATTGTTTAAGCCTCCGGGAACATGAAGCATCGATGTCAAATTTTTATTTATCACCTGGACATTTTCACATCCATACAGTGATTTTGCATGGTCATTCACGCTACGGAAAAACCCGGCAGGTACGGCTGTGTTTGTAATCGATTCGTGTGTTATGCCACTGATAACGCCATCCGCAGTCGCACCCAATCCGATCTTGTGTAAAGTGGCAGTTCCACCTTTTTTCCTGGTTACTACCTGTCCGTGCCCTACAATTAAAGTTACCGGTCTGCCTGTTTTTTTTGCTGCCAGCAGCGCCGCTATTTCGTGTGGCAAAAAATCAGCAGACAGGTTAATATTGCTTCCGGCAGAAGATGAGTAAACACCGATATTAGTTTCCTTTAAACTGAACGCTTTTGCAATATCTTTTTGTGCAAGCCTTACCGCCTGTGTTCTTTTGTAATCAGTTATTTTATTAAGCGGATCCCATACAATCAAGGTCGCATGCATTTCTGCCGGCTCGTTCAACTCCAACGACGTTTCGTATTCCGTTTCGATCTTTACAAACGCTGACTCAAATTTGTCTGACCTTCCACGAGTATAATTGCCTGTCTCTTCTAATTTTGCAGTTGCCTCTTTCGGCAGGTTAGCCGGAACCGTTGCCTCATTTATGTAAGTTACTTTCACAAGCGCCGCAGCCTCTGCAGCCTTATCATAACTGGTGGCAATTACAAGGGCTACAGGTTGTTTATAATAATGTATCTTATCATCAAAAAAAGTAAGCATCCCGGTTTCTTTTGATGAGCGTCCGTTCGTAGTTTTATTAATCTTCTTCCATACCGGCAACTCTGGCCGGTTCAGGTGAGTAAGTACCGTGAGTACACCGTCTATCCCCTGCGCCTTTCTACCATCGATCGATTTGATCCGGCCCCGTGCAACAGTACTTGTAATAAATACACCGTAAGTTAATCCTGCCAACAATTTATACTCCGCGATGTAACGTTCTGTATCGGTATTTTTTGGACTATGGCTTGCACCGGCTGTGTGGCTGATAATTTTGTAATCTAAAAATTCATTTGGCATATATTATAAGTTTGAAACACCGGGTCAGGGTTGGCCAGTCAATTAATGAAGTCCCGATGTTAGATAGTGATTAAAAATTATCATTACTAATACAGGTTCTCATTGCTGAGAACCTGATCATATAATGTCCATGGGGTTGAGAATTGTCGGCTTATCCGAGGAATGATATTATATCCAAAGCCGTACTATTGTTGATTGCGAAAGATTACATCGATATGTATGCCAAACAACATTCAGATAGACGTGGTATACAAAAGCTATACCATTTTATTTTTCTACAATAACTTTTTTATTTAAGGAGCGGGTTTCAGTAAGCAGCTTAATAAAATAGACGCCTTTTGACAAGCCGTCCAGCTTGAATTTTTTAACAATGCCTGCTTCTACTTTACCTTTAAACAGGTTTTTGATTATTCTTCCCTGCAGGTCCGCTACTTGTAACCTGATTTCTCCGGATGTAGATGGCAAAAGCTCAATGGTGGCTGTATTGCCAAATGGATTAGGATAAATTATTAAATCCTGGTCCCTGGCAATTACCAGTTTTTTTTCATTGTTGCTTTTCGGTGAAAGGGCGATTGACCTCGCTGAAACAGCATAATTATTAAATGGTAAAAGAGCTGCGCCTGTTATTGGTACAGTAACTGATGCTCCCGGTAATTTCCATCCGACTGATAGGTGGCCGCCGCCCCCACCCTGCTTAAGCAAGACTTCAATATAGTAAAGCTGCCCCTTTTTAAGATTGATTGAGACAGATGTTTGTGAGGGAAATTTATCCCATTGCCTGAAGTTGGTCCAGCTTAAAAAAGCTGCTATCTTCACCTTATTCTGAGGATCATCATTTGTACTTAGCCACAGCTGCGCGGCATCATCACCGGATATATAAAAAGTATAGCCGCCGGTTTCAGGCGGGCAAATATAGCCTCGCATCCTGGCTGCATATTTCTCAGCAATATTATTAATTTCTAATCTTGTTAGCTGGCTGACCGCATCGGCTGATTTTGTCAATGGTATATCGCTTACATTATTGCCATTTACATTATTCCAGCTTTCCAAAAGAATGGTGCCGGCACCTGTGCAGGCGGTAGAAGATGGCGTTGTAGCCTGTACCCCACCATTATGTTTTAATAAAATTACTGATGTAAAAGGTGCAAGGTTTACATTACCGGAATATCTTTTATTTTCAACGT
This sequence comes from Ferruginibacter sp., assembly GCA_039916545.1. GTDB lineage: Bacteria > Bacteroidota > Bacteroidia > Chitinophagales > Chitinophagaceae > Ferruginibacter. The sequence continues at coordinate 5,108 of JBDSLD010000371.1, read as the reverse complement.
CTATATAATCGCCGTCGATGGCAACAGCCTTCGTTGTAGTTGTAGCATTGTATTCAAAACGGATACTTGCATCAGGATTGGTCACCGAAACATCTGCCTCATACAACTGGATATTATCGACATAAAGAGGCTGCTCCTGTTCCTCTACATTAAAAACAATACTGGCATTACTCTCTGTTGAAGTGGCTTTAAAAACGAGCTCATTTTCTGTCCGCAAAGCTTTAACCAACACATTTTTTCTTTCAGAAAGGTCATTGTATCCTGAAAGGCTTTTTCTTAGAAAAACTTCCAGCGATTTATAACTATCCGTTCCCTTCAAACTAAATTTCAGCGTGTAATATTTATCAGCAGTAAGTGTGCCCACCCCAATTATAACAGAAGCCCTGTTTGTTGTACCGGTTATCTTTGAAAATGAAATTTGTAAAGCCCCACCATCGAGAGTACCATTCTTCCATAACACAGCGCTGTTTCCGGCAGCGGACCAAATATAGAGCCCGCCTACATTACTGATGAAATCTCCATTTAAAAATTTATTGGCGCCTGTTAATTTATTCACTTTGTAAGATGCCAAATTTATGGGCGAAATTTTAGATGCCTTGTCTTTGCCACTTATATATTTCCAGCCGTCAAGGCTGTTTCCCTTACTATAGGTCGCACCGTTATTTACAAAAGAAGTATTGACCGTTAAAATATCATCGACCGGGCGACAATAATAATTTGAATCAAAACCGCCGAAATCTTTAATGTCATTCGCGATTGTTTTATAAGCAGCCACTACGCTATTTGAAGTCTTTGAAAATAAAATATTCCCAAGCAAGCTGACATTCCTGATAGGATCATTGGGCGCAATTTTATCATGTACCATGCCCAGTTGCTGGTTGTTATTGAATACCGTATTTTTTCTTATGATCAAATTATTCGCGTTATGTACGAACAAGCCATACCGGCTACAATTTGCGACTGTGTTACCTGTCACTTCCACATTATTTACTTTATCATCCAGGTAGATACCGTTTGCCAACAGGTCGCCTGGGTTAGTTGTTCCTTCGCCTGCTCCTTTGCCGTTTAAAACTATGTTACCAATTATTTTTCTATTATTATTTATTTTAGGAACTGCAGATCCATTGTAAGTGTATATCCCACCGCCATCATCTTTTACAAAAGCATAATTATTTATAAAATTATTTTTGATGATCACTGAATTGCCGCTGAATGTTAACGGGATGTATCCTGTGCTATCTATCTTATTCAACTCAATAACATTGTTATCCCCATCTATCATTATTGCTTCGTAAGAACCCGCATCTCCTTTTCCCATTCCGGGAAATGTTCCTGTGCCATTTATTTTATTGTTCTTAATAATTGAATTTGAACAGGCGACAAAAGTGAGGGCATTATTATTTGTATAATTTATGAAGGAATTTTGAACATTGATCCCGGTGCTTTTTGACGCATTGATAGCATCCATACCTGAAAAAAATATGTCGCAATCAATAATGCTGACAGCGGTTGAGGAAACAATATTAAAAGCGTTTTCATTGGCTCCTTCAAAACCAATATTATTAAATACAATATTTTTTTGAGCGCTTATTGATACCAGCGTACTCACATTACCAGCTTTAATAATGGCAGTCCCGGGATTGTTTGCTCCCCAAAAAATACCTACCTTTTTTTGCCCGGCATTAAAATACCATTCTCCGGGGAGGTCGAGCGTCTTTGGATGATTTTGAATAAAATAGCCAAAATTGACATCTGCAGAATAATGAGAACCGGATAAATAATTTATAGCGGTTCCGGAGTGAAGTGTGATAAGATTCCGATCGATCACCCACCTGTTTTTACGGATAACTACCTCTCCATTTGTCCAATCCGGCGAAGCTGACAGTTGGTTGTCGGTGATCTGTTTATTTCCAATAGCGGCTTCGAAATTTAGATATCCCTTATTAGTTGTGTTTGCATTAGGAAACCTCCCAATGGCTTTCGGCTGGCCATTTACAAGCAATATATTTACTGTTGGCAACAGAGACGCAGAGGTACTTTCATAAATTCCATTTCCCGTGCTGGCCCAGTTTGACAGAACTGTAAAACCACTGATCAGTGGCTTACTTCCGGTTCCGTAAGCGCCAAAAAATATCGGCTTATTTGTTTCACCTGATTTTGCAATATTGATCGGGCCCGTAAAAATATCACCCCGTTTAAAAAAAACGGAATCGCCAGGATTGAGAGATGGAAAAAATGCGTTTAACTTTGTTAGTGTTTTCCAGGGAGAAGAAGAATTTTGTGCCTCGATAGCCGATCGTGTATCATCACCCCAACCGGAAGAAAAATAATAATTATTAGCGTAAACTTTAGAAATGCCAAATAGGCAGAGGATTAAAATAAGGTGTCGCATGGTAAGTGAGTTGATCGAAAATAATAAACCGGTGTCAATAATTTAATAACGATTTTCAGCAAAAAATATTACTTATCACTTTCCGCAGTGATAAGTAATATTCTTTTTAAACTAACCGGAATAATTTGCAAAGATGAATCCTTTTTTAAGGAAGCGATTCGAAATACTTTGCACATTTATAAGCAACCAATCATTAATTAGCCTACAATCTATAATTTTCCAGACATAAAACTCCTACCAGCCCTTACGTCAACATTGCGACTGAATTTAATTGAAATATATTTTTTTGCTAACAAATAAATAAAGATAGAATTTGTTACAGCATACCGTTTGAAGAGGCGCTTCGGCTCAAGTGAGAGCCTGAATACCCATTCCAATCCTGAATTTTGCATCCATTTGGGAGCTCTTTTTTGCATACCTACCATTACCGGTAGAGCTCCGCCCACACCAATCATTAATGAATTGATTTTTCCCAACATGGAAGCCATCCATTTCTCTTGTTTGGGACATCCTAAAATAACAAAGACCAGTCCGGCGCCTGATTTATTTATGTCACTTATAATCTGCTCATTCTCAGCATCGGTAAGTTTTCGAAAGGGAGGACTATTAAAGCCAACAGCTTTTAACAAAGGGTAGTGCGCATTTATATGTGCTTTTGTTTTTGTTAAAAGATCATTGGTACCGCCGTAAAAATAAACAGACAGTTGCTGTTTTATGGCCTCAGAGAGCAGGTCAGGCAGCAGGTCCATACCAGCAACCCTAACCTGGTTGATACCATATAAAATTTGCAGTGCCCATGACAAGGGCTTTCCATCAGGGGCAATAACATCCGCATTGGCAATCACGCTCGAAAAACTTTTGTCTTTGTACGCCTCGATCAACATGTGAACATTTGCCACGCAGGTGTACTGGCTCTTGTGCTGCTTCGCCGAATTTATAAGAGAATTTATAAAATCATTATAAGTACCCGTACTCACTGCTATGTTAAGTAAATTAACTTTATTCATAAGAAATGAATTTATATCAACGTGAATATGCTTGAAGATTTACGGTTGTAAAAAAATATAGTTTTCAGACAACCAGTTATATTATAGAAATTACATTTATGTGACAAACTCCGCATAGATCCTGTATTTTTTTAGCTTAGTATTTTTTTTACCAAACGTTTGGCTGCATAATACGGCATGTGCTCAACAGGAATAACAGGAACAAGAAAAGTCTTTTGCAGGCGTCGTTGAAAAGTTCCGCTATTGATAAAGTGAAAATCAAAATTGATGGATTGCAACCAGCTAAAGAACCTGTTAAACCCCTTTCTCTTTTCAGCAGGCAAATGCCAGATCAGTAAAGAAGCATCCTGCAGTTCAACATTCCTGAATGTTGTTGGATCCGTCCACAACCTTTTTACAAATGCGTTGGCCTGGCCTCCTTCGAAACCATTCTTATAAAACAGGTAACTTAAAACATGCGCTTCTTCATTTAACTTTTGTAATCCTTTTGAATGACGCCTTAATAATTGCTCCCAAACTTTGTAAAAATCCTCTACCAAAAGAGCAACCGTTTTTATAGTTGCAGCAAAAAATTCACCACCATGATAGTCCGGGAAATGGTCAAGTTTTGCCGGAAGTAGCTCTTCAAAAATACCTTTCATGTCAGCACGCGAATTACCATTTATCTTTTTCTGCACTTCGTAATCGATCTTATACGTGATACATTTTTGTTCTTTCACAGAACGAAAAAGTTGTGACAGGTCATCTTTAATAATACAATCGGAATCAAGCAGCAGGAAGTTGTCCTTCTCATTAAAATCCGGGTGACGGGTTATGAATTTAAAAATAGAAAATTCATAAAATTGGTTTCGCCATTCGCCATAATATCCCGCAGGAGTAACATATTCAAAAGGCGTTATGTAAAAATGGACATTTAATTTTTGTAGTAGCTCGCCAACAGAAACCTGGTCTATCAGAGGCAAACTACCCTGGTTGCTGAAAAGCACCAGTTTTGCTTCAGGGTTATAATACCTTGCACAAAAAAAGAAACTGCAGACACAGCGCCAATACACCTGTTGTACCGACAGGTCCGCAGAGTTTCCTTTGGCAGATGGAAAATGTGTTCCATTGGTCTTATCGTCGATACAGATCCAGGTAGCAATTATATTTCTCATATTATAAATGAAGCAATGCTTTTAGTTTGTAAATCACTCTTGTTTTAATTGAATAAGGATGCACAAACTGTTTAATAATATTTTTATCCAAATATGGTGATCTTGAAAAATTAAATTTTTTCTTATCCGAACTATCCAGCCGGGTGGCAAAACGGGACTCATTATTTTTATAGGTATTTGACGCTTCTGCATTGAACCCATTATTAGAAACCTTTGACATCACCGGGAAAACCGTGTAGAGATCATTTTTGAATTGATGATATACCCACCTGATCGCCCACGAATTAATTTTACCATCCATTTGTTTTCTCAGCATGGTAGTAAGGTCGGAACCCATTTGGTTAAATGCTTTTTGCTGACGGCTGTCCCTGTTAAACTGGTCAAAATCTGAAACGTCCCAATCAATTTTATCCCACCTGTCCGACCAGGTGGCCCAACCCCAGGAAGAAGAACGCCGGGTGAAATAAACATCGTGATCAACATCCGTTTTTATCGGAGAACTATAACCTGACACAGCGAATATTTTTGAATTGTTTTCAAATGCAGATAAGCCTT
>JBDSLD010000370.1:0-10725 GCA_039916545.1 Ferruginibacter sp. | reverse complement strand
GCCAGCTGGCGGATAACCGGAACGCTGCTGTTTTTGCTTCTTTGAAAAAATAGGCTGCGCATTTTTTCAATTCCGATTTCATCGGAACCGAACCAACGAAAGGCAGCTAACCCGCTTACTGATGTAGCAAATCAAATAGCGGCCACACTTAAATGCCTTTTAATAAACAGCTCAGCAATATTTTATTTTAGGCCATTTCTTTAGTTTCAGATTAATGATATTCAACAAGAAGAATCTCCACAATCCATTTTCTATACAGTTTTTCAGAGTTTTCTTGCAAACACTATTTAAGGCCTCATTTCGTCGTGCGGGCATGCTGCACGGTAATTTTACCATCCAGTGACAATAGGTGTATCTATCAGCAATTTATACTAAGTACCTGTCTATCAATTGATTTGGGTGTAAAAAATTGCTGTATTCGCCAATCTGCAGTTTATAAACATGATTTATACAGCTGAATTTTAACATTCTCCGGGCATTATTTGCCCGATATTTGCAGTTCCAAAATTTTTACAATATCCCTAATCAAAGAACATGAAAAAATTTGGTTTAAAGAAAGTCTATTTGTTTTTTTCCTCTGCGTTTATATTTATCATTCATATACCTTTTGTATTTGCCAAGTCAAAGCCAATCAGTAAGTTTTTTTCCGATAGATCAGATGTGTCGCCGGTTGCCGTAACAGATACGATGACATTAAAGCCAGACACGAATGCAAGTCTGAAATTTAGTTTATACGATAGCCTGCGCCTGAATTCCTTCGGACTTGGTCGCCAGGTTTTTGATTATGCGATGAAAGGTTTCAATTTTATGAAGGAGATGGGTACCCTTACCAATGACCAGGTGATCTCGATCGTTGACTTCAGTAAGCCCTCTTCTCAAAAAAGATTGTTCGTTATAGACCTGAAAAATTATAAAATACTTTTCAACACGTACGTGGCACATGGCGTGCAGTCCGGAAAAGAATTTGCCAGCCAGTTTTCCAATATTCCGGAAAGTAATAAAAGCAGCCTTGGATTTTATGAAACGATGGGGACCTATATGGGTGGTAATGGTTACTCTTTAAGGTTACAAGGTTTGGAAAGTGGCATTAATGACAACGCCAACAAGCGGGATATTGTAATCCATGGCGCGGGATATGTAGATGAGCGCCTGATTCGTTCCCAGGGTTATATCGGCAGGAGCTGGGGTTGTCCGTCAGTTCCGCAGCGGCTCCATAAATCAATCATCGATAAGATAAAAAATGGCACCTGCCTTTTCATTTTCAGTCCGGATATGAAATACCTCACTCATTCAAAAATCTTAAATTCAAATTATTCGCCGGCCTACGTTTTTAATCAACGGGGATAATTGTTTTTGAATTTTACACTTCAGTTAATTCGCTTCGTGTAAATAAAATTTTCAAAAGAAAGTATAGTCATATACGGGCATTATTATTCCTATAAAAATAATATGCAGAGGTAGATGCCTGCACGAAATGCATTACAGGACTTTATCTTTAAGCGGTAAATGTTTTTTTTATGGAAGAAATGTTAGGCCTGCTCAGTAGCTTCGTTTGCAAATCCCTCCAGTTTCGCATTTACTTTTTCCAGTTTCTTTTCCAATTTAGCTTTGATCTTAACGACCCTTTCTTTTCCAAATCCACTCTTCACTTTTTTCACTAGCTTATTGCTTTTTTTAGCAATTTTTTTACGTGTCTCATATCCTTTATCAGGCGCGAATATCAAGCCCAGGACACTTCCTGCAACCACCCCGATGGCAGCTGCCGCTATTAATTTAGTTGAACCTTTCATACTATTATTTTTTCAGGTGATCAAAATGTAATCTTTTTCAAAAGTATTTATAAATAAATGAAATAGCAATGATTTTTATGGAACAGGGAAGGGAGATGAGTAATGAATGATCAGTAAGGACTGGTGAGAGATCCATAATTATGCCACTAATCATCGCAACGTCGCCAGATGAAGGCTGTAACTCATCATTCATCACTCCTCACTTATCCCTTCTGCTCCTTCAGCTTATTAGTTTTTTGTTTTCCAATTTCATTGCATAATTATAACTTCACCAAAAAAACGAAATGAATTTACGGGAGCAATTAACAGGTACAGGTGTGGCAATAGTAACGCCATTCAGCAAAGATGAATCGGTTGACTTTAACGCATTGGGCAAACTGGTCGATTTTATTATTGACAGTGGTGTAGAGTATATAGTAACGCTGGGCACTACAGGCGAAACGCCTACATTGGATAAACAGGAAAAACTGGATATTATAAATTTCACTTTCGACAAAATAAACAACAGGGTACCGGTAGTTGTCGGTATCGGTGGCAATAACACAAAAGAGGTAATTGAAAACGTGCAAACCTATCCGCTGGAAAAAGCCGCGGCTGTTTTAAGTGCGTGTCCTTATTACAACAAGCCCTCGCAGGAAGGTATCTTTCAGCACTACAAATCAATCGCAGCAGCATCACCAAAACCAGTCATTATATATAATGTGCCCGGCAGAACAGGGCGTAATATAGAAGCATCTACCACGCTTCGGTTGGCCAAAGAAGTTGCCAATATTGCCGGTATAAAAGAGGCTGGTAACAGTATTGGCCAGTGTATCCAGATCCTGAAAGACAGGCCTGCGGAATTTTTGGTAGTGAGTGGTGATGATGACCTTGTATTACCCGAACTGGCTTGCGGCATCGATGGCGTGATCAGCGTTGCGGCGAATTGTTTTCCAAAAGAGTTTTCAGATATGGTGAGGGCTGGTCTTAAACATGATTTTACTACTGCTAAAAAATTGAATGATACATTGCTGGAAGTCTACCAGCTTTTATTTACAGAAAATAATCCTGCCGGGGTAAAGGCTTTTTTAACGGAGCTTGGTTTCATAGAAAACGTCCTTCGTTTGCCGGTTACGCCGTTAAGCGAGCCTGTCCATGAAAAAGTAAAAACCTTTTTGAAAAAATAACCTGGAAAGTAAATCAGGCGAAATTAAGGGCATCATTTCTATCAGCGTCGGAACTGCTAAAATGTAGCGGGTAAAAATCAAAGGTAAAATCAGTAAATGACACTTGATAAAATTACTGCGGAGCGTATCAAACTTTAAAGCAGGCACCTTCCATAGCAAGTTCCGTATTTTCAAAAACTTCTATGGTCTCTGTTAAAAATTCATCCAATATTTCATACCTGGATGAAAAATGACCGATGATCAATTTTTTTGCCCCGGCTTTCAAGGCGATCATGCCTGCCTGCTCGGTTGTACAATGGAAGCGGGCAGCCGCTTTATCTGCTGAATTTTTAAGGTAAGTTGTTTCGTGGTAAAGCAGGTCGACGCCTTTTACCTTTTCTGCCAGGCTTTCATCAAAAATCGTATCTGCGCAATACGCGTAACTTTTTACCGGGTCATTGGCAATGGTAACCTCTTCATTTTTAATGACAGTTCCGTTCTTTGCAGTATAGTCTTCGCCCCTTTGTAATTTCTCATAAAAAGAAGAAGGAATGTCATAAGCGCTCACCCGTACAGGGTCGATGCTTCTTGGTTTCTTTTTTTGTTTAAACAGGAAGCCCCAGCATTCAATCCGGTGCTTTACACGAAAGCTGCTTACGATAAATTTGCTTTCCTCCACGATCAGGCCCTCTTCGGTGATCGGATGAAAATGTAACTGGTAGGAAAGCTTAACATCGGCAACATTTAGTTGAAAATTTATTATGTGCTCCAATGGCGCCGGCCCATAAATATTCAGGTCCTGCGTACGGTTTAGCAAACTCATGCTTGTTATCAGGCCGATCAGTCCAAAGTAATGGTCGCCGTGCAAGTGAGAAATAAAAATATGGTTGATCTTGCTGCGCCTTACTTTGTATTTGGCCATTTGTACCTGGGTACCTTCACCACAGTCAATTAAGAAATACTCTTCCTGCGATTGCAACACCTGCGCAGTCGGATTTCTTCCAAAAGCTGGTATGGCAGAGTTATTCCCTAAGATGGTAAGTATCAGCAATTGCAGTGATTGATAGGGTTAAAAATTGACTGTTTGTTTATCAAGAGTATTCTGTATCGAAATAAGCTGCACACATTTAACATTTAAAACACACATCAATTAATCTTCGCCACCGAGCAGTTCCCTTTCGATTTCTTCCATTTGAACAATGTCCCACGCCTCGCTTTCAGTGGGCGTAACATTTAGTAATTCCAGTAGTTGAAGCTGGTCCAATTTATTTTCAACCGGTTCGGTTAATTCGCAGATTACAAAGGAACAATGGTTCTCATAAAACTTTTGCTGGGCCAGGGCCAGTATTTCACAAGATTTTTCATCCAAATTATTTACTGCCGACATGTTCAAAATAATGTGCGGTATGTCTTTTTGCAGGTAGGTAAGCAACATATTACTAAGTTCTTCTGTCATATTAGCAGTAAGAACAGGGTCTGGGGGGCTAATTACGACGAATTTCTCTTTGGTATCTATTTTGACATTCATGCTTTAAAGTTACGGATTTAGGGTTTTTGAAAGCTTGAATAAAGCTCTCGGTGATGACTAAACGTTAATTATTTTGTTAAGCTATTTGTTTTTGTTATATTGTAAAGTAAAGGAAAATTCCGCGTTTTTACGCCTTGATGTTAGTTGCCTGGAGGTATTTAATTCAAGGGAAGTTCTGATAAATTGCAATTAAATACCACAATTATATTGATTAGTAACCAAATTGCCGGTTAGGTATAATTAATATTGTTTTTCAACGTTTTAACTTTTCAACATTTCCACATTTGGCCCTGAGCACCAAACTTATTCTACTAAATAATCGTTATTATTGTACAAGTAAAATTTAATTCATGGACAACAATTTTTCAGCACAGGTAAAAGAGATAATTTCCTATAGCAGGGAAGAAGCTCTGCGGTTAGGAAATGATTTTATAGGTACGGAGCATTTAGTTTTGGGATTAATACGGGATGGTGAAAATACAGCCATTAAAATATTAAAATCATTAAATGTCGATCTCTATGAATTACGCAAAGAAATAGAGGTAGCCGTAAAAGATAAGACAGGAAAAAATATTGCCAATATCAACTCTCTTCCTTTAACAAAGCAGGCAGAGAAAGTGATACGCATTACGGTACTGGAAGCCAAGGCGCATAAAAGTGTAATGGTAGAAAGTGAACACCTGATGTTATCAATTTTAAAGAACAAAGAAAATATCGCAACACAGATTTTAAACCAGTTTGATGTTGACTACGACATTTTTAAAAATGAATTGGGCTTTGTAACAAGCAATCCTCCGGCGGCAGAATTTTCTGACGAAAATGAGGACGACTTCGACGAAGAAAGAAAACAATACAGCCAGCAGCAAAAGGCCCAGCGGGGTGGTGCTGCCAATCAGCCAAAAACGAAAACACCTGTACTCGATAATTTCGGCAGGGACATTACCAGGCTGGCAGAAAATGGTACACTCGATCCGATTGTAGGAAGGGAAAATGAGATCGAGCGGGTATCGCAGATCTTATCAAGGAGGAAAAAGAACAACCCCATTTTAATTGGTGAGCCTGGTGTGGGTAAAACAGCGATCGTGGAAGGCCTTGCTTTAAGGATCGTGCAACGTAAGGTAAGCAGGGTGTTGTTTGATAAAAGGGTAGTTTCATTGGATCTCGCAGCATTGGTTGCCGGCACAAAATACCGCGGCCAGTTTGAAGAAAGGATGAAAGCGATCATGAATGAACTGGAAAAGAACAGGGATGTGATCTTATTTATTGATGAGATACATACCATTGTTGGCGCAGGTGGCGCCAGCGGTTCGCTGGATGCCAGCAACATATTCAAGCCGGCTTTAGCCAGGGGAGAATTGCAATGTATTGGTGCATCTACATTAGATGAGTACCGCATGCACATTGAAAAGGATGGCGCCCTGGATCGTCGTTTTCAAAAGGTGATCGTTGATCAGCCTTCTGTAGAAGAAACTATCCAAATACTTTCGAATATCAAAAGCAAATATGAAGATTACCACAATGTAACCTATAGCGACCTTGCTATCGATGCCTGTGTGAAATTGAGCGAGAGGTACATGACCGACAGGTTATTGCCAGATAAAGCGATCGATGTGATGGATGAAGTGGGTGCCAGGAAACATATCAAGAACATCAATGTTCCGGAGGATGTAATCGAATTGGAAAAGAAGATAGAAGACATCAAGCTGGAAAAAAACAAGGTGGTAAAGAGCCAGCGGTTTGAAGAAGCGGCATCATTGAGAGATTCAGAAAAGAGGTTGCAGGAAGAACTGGAAAAGGCTAAGAATGATTGGGAAGAAGAAAGCAAACACAAGCGTTTCCCGATTGAAGAAGAAGATATCGCAGAAGTAATCAGCATGATGACCGGCATACCAGTTAAAAGGATGGTGCAGGCAGAAACTGAAAAGCTTCGCCGCATGGGTGATGACCTGCAAAATGTGGTAGTCGGCCAGCAGGAAGGTATATCGAAAGTTGTAAAAGCCATTCAGCGTAACAGGGTAGGTTTAAAAGACCCTAAGAAACCAATTGGTACTTTCATTTTCCTTGGCCCGACGGGTGTGGGTAAAACAGAATTGGCAAGGTCCCTGGCCCGCTATATGTTTGATAACGATGATTCTTTGATCCGCATCGACATGAGCGAATACATGGAAAAATTCACTGTTAGCCGTTTGATTGGTGCGCCTCCCGGATATGTTGGATATGAAGAAGGTGGCCAGTTAACAGAGCGTGTAAGGCGTAAGCCATACAGTGTTATCCTGTTGGATGAAATCGAGAAAGCCCATCCGGATATTTACAATATTTTATTGCAGGTATTGGATGACGGACAGTTGACCGACGGAATGGGAAGAAAGATCGATTTTAAAAATACGGTTATCATAATGACCTCCAATATCGGGGCACGCCAGTTAAAGGATTTTGGCGAAGGTGTAGGATTTGCAACTGCGGCCAGGATGCAGAATTCTGACGAAAACAATAAGGCGGTAATTGAAAAAGCGCTCAAGCGTACTTTCAGCCCTGAGTTTTTAAACAGGATCGATGACGTTGTAATCTTTAATTCTTTGTCAAAGGAAAATATTTTTGAGATCATTGATATCCTGATGAAAGGAGTTATGAAACGCCTGGTCAACCTCGGCTTCTCAATGGAACTTACCCTGCAGGCAAAAGACTTCATTGCTGAAAAAGGCTACGATTCACAATTTGGTGCAAGGCCTTTGCACAGGGCGATCCAGAAATACCTGGAAGATCCTTTAGCGGAAGAAATATTAAACATGCAGGTGAAAGCAGGTGATATCCTGATAGCAGATCTTGATGAAACAAAGCAGAAGATACAATTCACTTTGAAAACAGAAACAGAAGAAGACAAAAAGGAAGAAGCTGCATCAAAAGCTTAACCATGTTTTAAAATATAAATTTAGCCATCCGGTATTCGGGTGGCTTTTTTTGTTTTTAAAAGGGTTGTCTGAAAGGGCCGGCTGGCCATTCCTTTACACACAAAATATTATACAGGCATTGGCTCAACCGATCATCTTCAGGCACCTCCGATTTACTATTAAATTGTATTTCACTACTATTTCAACCATCAAAATTTATATCTTTTTTGTTTTGAGAGATGAATTTTTTAATTGACTTTTGGAGCATGAAAAAGAAAATTATAACGATTGATGGCTGGTCGGCTTGTGGTAAGAGTACGCTTGCAAAACAATTGGCGAACGAACTTGGATACGTATATATTGACAGCGGGGCAATGTACCGCGCCATCACGTTATATTTTCTGAGGAACCACATTGATTGGACAGATGCCAATGAAGTAGTAGAAGCGTTAAAAAGCATCCATATCGCTTTTCATTTCAACAACAAATCACAACAATCTGAAATTTTTTTAAATGATGAAAATATAGAGTACCTGATCAGGGACCTTGTAATCGCAGAAAAGGTAAGTGACGTGTCAGCCATCCGTGAAGTGCGGGCCTTTGCTGTGGCGCAGCAACAAAAAATGGGAGAAAATAAAGGTATCGTGATGGACGGCCGGGATATTGGTACCACTGTTTTTCCGAATGCGGAGGTCAAGATATTTATGACAGCAGACAGCGGTGTGCGGGTGGAAAGAAGATTTAAGGATCTCTTTGCAAAAAACCCGAATATAACTTTGGAAGAGGTTAAAAGCAATCTCGAAATGCGCGACTACATTGATTCCCACCGTGAGGTAAGTCCGCTGCGAAAAGCAGATGATGCAATCGTACTCGACAATACTCACCTGAATATGGAAGATCAACTGGCATTTGCTTTGGAGTTAGTGAACAAGGGCGAATAAGTTTGACTAACTAAATCGCTTTAAAATTTCGTCCGTTGTTATTTTGACATCAAAAAAGGAGATCAGTTTGGCAATCACACCTTCCACCATCGCGTCGGGGCAACTGGCGCCGCTTGTCAATAGTATTTTCACAGGATTTTTTGCGGGTAAAAAATTAAGCGAATTTTCTTCTTCTTTTTTATGAAAATTGAAATGCTGTATCTGTGACGAAGAAATTATTTTTTCTTCCGAGTTGATAAAATAAGTCGGCAATATTTCTTCACACAATTCAACCAGGTGAGAAGTGTTGCTGCTATTGTAGCCGCCCACAACAACCGCCAGGTCAGCTTTTGTTTGTAATAAACCATAAACGGCTGTTTGGTTATCATTGGTTGCATAGCAAAGTGTATCTCTCGTATCGGCAAACCGTTCTTCAACATTGCCATCTGTTAAATTGTACTTATCTATCATTACCCGTTTCAAAAAATCGGCAATGTTTTGTGTATCGATTGCCAGCATGGTTGTCTGGTTAACCACGCCAAATCTTTGCAGGTCCTTTTCAATATCAAAACCAGCAGAGTACCTGCCTTCAAATTCGGTATAAAAATCAGCAGGTTGTTTTTCGCCGGTAATGTATTTACTTAATTCAATCGCCTCCTGCATGTCGTTTACCACTACCGCAGGTGTGTTGCTGGCCGCATGTGAAAAGGTCGCCCTTGTTTCTTCATGCGTTGGCTTGCCATGAACAACCACGCTATAATCTTTCTTCGCGATTTGCTCGCTGCGGTTCCAAACCTTTTCTACAAACGGGCAGGTAGTGTTGTATTTTTCTGTTGGTATACCGATCGCGTTTAATTTTTCTTCTATGGCGAGGGTAGTACCAAAGGCAGGGATAATGACCACATCTTCTTTATTGATCGAGTCAAAAGGCACAATTTCTTTTCCCATGGTATCCTGCAGGAACTGCACACCTTTTTGTTTCAAATCGGCATTTACCTGGGGATTATGTATCATTTCACTCAACAAAAATATACGTTTGCCCGGATTTTCTTCGATGGTACGAAACGCAATATCGATGGCATTTTCTACACCATAACAAAAACCAAAATGACGGGCAAGATATATCTGAACGGGCCCAAAATCAAGCAGGGTAGGGGTAAAATCCTTTTTCATCTTATCCTCCAGTTTGCGCCTGTTTTTAATGGCTGCAATTAAGGGGCTGCGATAAATGACCGGAACATTGAATTGTTTCATAGTTATTTTTATATAACAGGCACAAAGGTACAATGTTGCCGCTTATTAAAGCGAGCGATGGATTTCGGGATTTCCATCTTACATTTGATTGGTTAGCCGATCAACCATTAAAATTTTCAATAAATGATATTTAAAAAAGCGGACTGGATAAACAATACCAATGTGTACGAAGTAAACCTCCGGCAGTACAGCAACGAAGGGACATTTAATGCTTTCCTGGGCGAATTGCCGAGGTTAAAGAATATGGGGGTTTCTACACTGTGGTTTATGCCGATCACACCCATTGCGCAAAAGAATAAAAAAGGTACACTCGGTAGCCAGTATGCCTGTAGCGATTATACGTCTGTTAGTCCGGAGTTTGGTACACTCGGGGATTTTAAGGATTTTGTCTCCAAAGCGCATGACATGGGTTTTAAAGTGATCATAGACTGGGTAGCCAATCATACCGGGTGGGACCATGTTTGGACGGCCACTCATCCGGAATATTTTAAGATAGACCAGGCGACCAACGATTTTAAAATTGCCAGCGGCATGGACGATATCATTGAACTGGATTATCAAAATCCTGATCTGAGGGAAGCCATGATCAATGCGATGACATACTGGGTAACAGAATGCGACATTGACGGTTTTCGTTGCGACCTGGCTTTTTGGGTAGAGCTCGGCTTTTGGCTCGAAGCAAGGACAGCCCTGGAAAAAACTAAAGTTTTATTTTGGCTGGCGGAAAATGATCCGATCGAAAATCCCTCCTATTACCAGGCATTTGATGCGTGCTATACCTGGACCTGGATGCATAAAACGGAAGACTTTTATAAAAATAACAGGCAGGTTAGCCTATTGAATCACCTGCTTTATCAGTATGATGAAATTGGCGGCAAGAACGGAATAAATCTATGGTTTACGGCCAACCATGATGAAAATAGCTGGAACGGAACAGAATATGAAAAATATGGCGACGCAGCGACAGCCTTTGCTGTACATAGTTTTACCTGGGAAGGCATTCCACTTATTTATAGCGGGCAGGAGTTACCGAACCTAAAGCGATTGAAATTCTTTGAAAAAGATGTGATAGACTGGAACGGAAAATACGAACTGCACGATTTTTATAAAACTTTACTGAGCCTTCGTAAAACCAATCCTGCACTAAGGGCCAACGATCCTGATGTTATCAATATCCGCCTAAAAACAAATGTAGAGAAT
>JBDSLD010000369.1:0-29091 GCA_039916545.1 Ferruginibacter sp. | reverse complement strand
TGTGATCTGTGCTCCGGCCGTTTTTCCCTGCAAAGCCGCCAATACATTTCCGGTAGCACCCTTGGTCAGGTCATCAGCTTTTACAGAACTGATATAGCTTCCTAACTGCCGGCGGGTAGTACCTGCTGATGTACCTGTTACCACTACTTCATCCAGGCTTGATACACTGGCGGTCAGTTGTGCATCCACGGTGTAATCACCGGCGTTACTGATCGTCACCGGTACTTCTTCTTTTTGATATCCTACGCCGGAAAACACGACTATGTATTTTCCCGGAGTGACAGTTGCGCTTAATTTATAGGCGCCGCTGTTATCGGTACCAGTGCCGAATTTTGTTCCCTTAAGCGTAACAGAGATGCCGGTAAGATCATTGGTTGTACCGGCACTTGTTACCGACACTTTCCCGGTAATGTTGACCTGTGCAAAACAGCAGGCCACCACCATATTGAGCGCCAGCAGCAAAAACAAATTTTTTAATTTGCCCGGCAAGCGGGATTGCTTCTTTTTCATAATGCAGTTTTTGGTGAGTATTTAAATAATAGTTGAAATTTTAGAATGATAGGGTGCCAATAATGCATCTCCCGGATCTAATTCCGTGATGAGCACATCGACCTCCCCGATCTTACAAACTACCATTCGCTGAACGGTATTTAACTTTTTTGAAATTGATAATGACACAGTTTTTTTTGCGCTCCTGATCATGGCCCTTTTTACTTCTATTACCTCCAGGTCGAGATCGGTAATTCCATTCTCCACATCAATACTGTTGGTGCCTAAAAAACACAGGTCGCATTTTATTTCGCTTAACCTTTGCACGACTTCCGCACCTACTGACATCTGCGCCGATTTTAGTAATTTATTACCAATAAAAATCACCTCCCCATTGGGATGGTCCAGCAACTCGAGCGCTGTTGGGATGCTTACCGTAATAAATGTGGCATTCAGTTCATGAGGTAAAGATTTTATCAATTCAATGATAGTAGTGCCGCCTGACAACAACACAAGCATACCATCCTTTATCAACTCCCTGGCTTTTTGCGCGATGATCTTTTTTTCCGGTTGTGAATAAACGGTATTGTTTTGAAGCGTAAAATGAAAGGACTTGGAAAGGGCTCCTCCATGAACTTTAGTAAGGATGCCATTGTCATCCAGTTCCTGCAGGTCTCTGCGGATAGTATCTTCGGAAACCGTAAGTTGTATAGATAAATCGGAAGACAGCACCTTATTGTGGATGTCTATTTCACGCATGATATAGGCATGTCTTTCTTTTTTAAGCACGAGGGGTTAGTTTTAATACTGCATAAATACGCAAATATGTTTAAATTCTAAAATAAATTCTGCATATTTTTGCTGCATTATCGTAATTACCGCATAAACCCGCAAATATGAACTTGAACGTTGAGCGACTTTTCAAAATTGGATCCAAGCCGGCGAGAATTATTGTGGGATTAATGAGTGGCACTTCTGTGGATGGCCTGGATGTGGCAGTTTGCAAATGCCAGGGATCAGGAAATGAGACGACAATAGAAATACTTCATTTTGAAACAGTACTCTATGCAGATGAGTACAGGCAGGAAATAAAATCAGTTTTCTCGAAACGGGCGGTCGACCTGCAACAGGTATGTCTCCTTAATGGATGGGTGGCCGAACAACATGCGGGGATCATAAATGAATGTCTAAAAAAATGGCAGATCGATCCGCGCGACATCGACCTGGTGGCAAGTCATGGACAAACTATTTACCATGCGCCAAAATACTTGCATGGCATCAATAAATTTTCAAACGCTACTTTACAAATTGGTGACGGGGATCACCTGGCCGTAAAGACCGGCATTATTACCATCAGCGATTTCAGGCAAAAACATATTGCAGCCGGCGGCGAAGGTGCTCCTTTGGCGGTGTATGGCGACTACCTGGTCTTTAGTAAAAAAGAGGAGAACCGGATCATGTTAAATATCGGCGGTATCGCCAATTTTACCTACCTGCCCGGCGACCTGGATGGAACAAAAGTTTTCAGCACGGATACCGGTACCGGCAATACACTGATGGATGCATATATTCAACAGTATTATAGTGGCAGGTATTTTGATGAGCAATCTGAAGTAGCCGGCAAAGGCAATATTAATGAACCGCTGCTCAGCTGCCTGAAGCAAAACGATTTCTTCCAACAAAGTTTTCCGAAAACGACAGGACCGGAATTATTCAATTTGTCTTACGTTGAAGATGCGATCGCCAAGGCAGGTATCACAGCTATCACTCACGAAGATATGATGGCTACCTTAAACCGCTTTTCTGCGGATACAATTGTTGATGCCATCAAAAAATGTTCTGCTACTTTAGATGTGGTAGTAATTTATACGAGTGGCGGAGGAATGCATAACCCTTTGCTGATGAAAAATATCCGGGAACAATTGCCTGGTTATATTTTTAAGACAACCAGTAGTTTGGGAATCAATCCCGACGCAAAAGAAGCTGTGTTGTTTGCGGTATTGGCGAATGAAACCGTGGCTGGGGGAAAAATTGAAATTGGAGATGGCAGCAATGATGTTCCTTTTGTAACGATGGGGAAAATAAGTTTTGCTTATTGAAAAAGCCTTGAAAATACAATGATCGTATATCAATTTTGTAAAAGTAACCTTACGTTAAATAATACCTGCTTCATTTCAAAGCCCGATCAACCAGACTAAATTTGTTGTATTATGACTCAAAAAAAGAATACAGAATCACCCTCCTATTATGATAATTTAGAAACAAAATCGGTGGGTGAATTGATAAGTGATATCAGTAAAGAAGATCATCGCATCGCGAAAATTGTAAAAAGTTCTTTGCCGCAAATAGAAAAACTCATCAGTGCCGCTTTGCCAAAAATGAAAGCCGCGGGAAGATTATTTTACATCGGAGCAGGCACCAGCGGCAGGCTCGGTATATTGGATGCATCTGAGATCCCGCCAACTTATGGCGTAGGGCAGAATGTGGTGATCGCCATTATTGCTGGTGGAGATAACGCTATCAGGAACGCAGTGGAATATGCGGAAGACGACACCAGTAAAGCCTGGGAAGCGCTTACAGTTCATCACATCAGCGATAAAGATTTCCTCGTAGGCATTGCAGCCTCCGGTGAAACACCTTACGTGTTGGGTGGGATCAGGGCGGCAAAGGAAAAGGGCATTGCTACCGGTTGTATTGTTTGCAACCCCGGAAGTTCGATCGCCGCAGAAAGCGATTACCCGGTTGAATTATTAACAGGGGCAGAGTTTGTTACCGGCAGTACCAGGATGAAAGCGGGCACCGCGCAAAAAATGGCACTTAACATGATCTCGACAACCTTAATGATTCAATTGGGTAAGGTGCAGGGCAACAAAATGATCGACATGCAGCTGTCAAATAATAAGTTGTGGAACAGGGCCGTCATCATGTTATCGCAGGAGTTGGGGATATCTGCAGAACAGGCGTTGCCATTGATAAAAAAACATCGCAGCATAAAAAAAGCGATCAAGGCTTACCAGGAAAAAAAGGCATCCACTCTGTGATGCCAGTCTACGGATTTTATTAGTATGCTGGTGGGTAAATTGACAGGGCATTTCCTTCAATTAAAAAGGATTACCCTTCCAGGTAATCCTCTTTAATCAATTAATTAAAATTATTTTTTTACCCCATCAATTCAACACTCCTGTTGATAAAACTGGTCAGGGTATTTCCTTTTAACAATCCCTGGGACAACAGCGCCAGGTCAGCTAAATTATGCACTATCTTTTCCTGCTTCTCTTTTTCCGGTTCCGCTAAAATATTCTTATAAACCGGGTGATTGCCATTTACGGTCAGCGTTACTTCATCGGGCATGTTTGCGTAAAAGGCACCCATACCTCCCTGCATGGAGGCCATGTCTTTCATGCGGCGCATAAATTCTGGCCGGGTTGCTACTACCGGTGGCGCCTCGGCGCTTAATCCTTTTATATCTACTGTTACGTTCAAATCCGGAACCTTCATTCCAAATAGCGCTTTCAGCTTTTCTTCGTCCTCTTTATTCAACACGCTTTCCACCGCGTCCTGCTTGTCGATCAGGTTATCAACGATATCGCTGTCAACCCTTACAAACTGTACGTTTTCCCATTTCATTTCCATTTGGTTAACGAAGCCATTGTCAATGATCGTTTCCATTTTTATAACCACATATCCTTTGGCAACTGCCTGCTGGATAAATGCATCTTGCTGTACCGGATCGGTTGTGTATAATATTACCTGCTTGCCGTCTTTATTTTTTTGCAATACTTCAGTTCCAAGCCTGTATTCTTCGATTGTATAAAACTTTCCTTCCGTGCTTTGCAATACCAAAAATTTGTTGGCCTTGTCCAGGAACTTATCATCCGTCATCATCCCGTATTTAACGAACAATCCCAGGCTCTCCCACTTTTCTTCAAAGGCAACACGGTCATTCTTAAATATCTCTTCGAGTTTATCAGCCACTTTTTTGGTGATATGCGAATTAATCTTACGAACATTCGGATCTCCCTGCAAATAACTACGACTAACATTCAACGGAATATCCGGTGAATCAAGCACACCTTGCAATAACATCAAAAATTCAGGTACGATATCCTTTACTTCATCCGTAACAAAAACCTGGTTGCTGTACAATTGTATCTTATCTTTTTGTATTTCATAAGACTGCTTGATCTTTGGAAAATACAATATACCGGTAAGGTTAAAGGGGTAATCTACATTGAGGTGGATCCAGAATAAAGGCGCCTCGTTAAAAGGGTATAATTCTTTGTAAAAATTCTGATAATCTTCAGCAGTAAGAGATGATGGTTTTTTTATCCAGGCTGGTTCAACATTATTGATCTGTTTATCTTCAAATAAAATCGGAACGGGTAAAAACCGGCAAAATTTATCAAGTATACCCTTTATTTTGTCAGCCTCTAAAAACTCCAGGCTTTCTTCATTCAAATGTAATACGATGTCAGTGCCTCTTTGTTCCTTTTCAGCATCTTCTAAAATAAATTCAGGACTGCCATCACATTCCCACCTTACGGCTTTAGCACCTTCTTTAAATGATTTAGTGATCACTTCCACTTTTTCACTCACCATAAAAGAGGAATAAAACCCTAATCCGAAATGCCCGATGATATTATTTTCATTCTGGCCTTTGTATTTGTCCAAAAATTCTTCTGCCCCGCTAAACGCTACCTGGTTAAGGTATTTATCCACTTCTTCTTCTGTCATCC
Organism: Ferruginibacter sp.; assembly: GCA_039916545.1. Taxonomy (GTDB): domain Bacteria; phylum Bacteroidota; class Bacteroidia; order Chitinophagales; family Chitinophagaceae; genus Ferruginibacter. The sequence continues at coordinate 23,866 of JBDSLD010000369.1, read as the reverse complement.
CGATACCTTTATCAGAAATGGTCAATGTCTTTTTTTCCTTGTCGATCTTTATCTCTATTCCCAGCTCACCAATTTCGCCCTTAGCTTCACCCAGGGAGGACAATGTTTTCAACTTTTGGGTAGCATCTACCGCATTACTGATAAGTTCTCTTACAAAAATGTCATGTTCACTGTATAAGAACTTTTTAATGATCGGAAAAATATTTTCTGTCTGTACCCGAATGTTTCCTTTTTGCATAGTGTGTAAATATTTGAACCGTCTTCATGGCAAAATCAATGCCAGCGAGCCTTATCCTGACAACCTGACAATGCAAAAACACAGGTTTTTAAAACGGCGTAATAAAGAATTTTTACGCCAACATGTACAAGGTAAAATTTCCGCTAAATTCTGACATGACATGCAGGTCCCGGGCTCGCACCTGGCCTGCAACCCCATCGGCAAACTTCGGGATTCAATTATTCAACCAGCAATTTTTGAACATCATCCTCTCCTCCACCCAATACTTTAATAAAATAAGTTCCCCTTGCTAATTGACTGATATCCACTTTTAAAGATGAAGACAAAGTACTTAACTGCTTAATTACCTTGCCATTGATATTTATAATGACAATGGTTACAGGAGTATTGTTACTTTCTGCCAGCTTTATATTTACGAACCCCTTTGCGGGATTTGGCGAGATGCCCGCGAGAACTTTTTTTTTAAATAAAATGGTCCTCACCACCGAATACTGAATTTTGCCATCCATATCAGTTTGTTTTAACCGGTAATAATTGATACCGTTTTCGGGTATGCTATCAGTGAGTTTATAATTCTTTTTTACATCGCTGTTCCCGGCTGCCTTTACCGTTCCAACAGTTTTCCATTTCCGGTTGTCAATGCTTCTTTGCACCGTAAAGGATTTACTGTTTTGTTCCTGTGAGGTAGACCAGCGAAGGATCGCGGCGTTGCTTTGTTTGCTAACGGTAAAGGAGGCAATATTAACCGGCAATACCAAAGAATCAAACGCATAGCGTGTAAATATTGGGTAGTGATCGGTTGTAGTGCTGCCATAATTAGTTACCAGCGATGTAACATCTGTAAGCACACCCGCTGTATTTTGCATGTAATACGGGCGCATTTCATTTGACAGCTCCACATGATCGATCATGTCATTATAACTTACCGTCGATTTTTTTCCGGCAAGACTTAAAGACAGCGTTGGCGAAAAGAAATTAGCAGCATCCGCATTAAAAGTAGCGTAAGATGAAACGGTAAATCCAGCCGTGATACTCTGGTCAAGGTCGTCATTAAAATCACCCAGCAAAACAATATTTTCATTGGTATATAGGCTATTAAAAATGTAATTGAGCGTATCTGCACCCGCTTTCCTACGGTTATAGGAAGTATTGGTAGGCGATGTATTTGCTTTTGCGTGTATCAAAACAAAGCGAACTGGTTTGGTAACGCCGCCTAAAGTTACATTGGCATTCATCATAAAAGGATACCGGCCGCTGGAGAAATAATTATAGGCAGGATTAGTGAGATCAGCGGCTGTATTAGCGCCATTTGTCGCAAGAGGGCCAGGCGAACCTACAGGACTGATTATAGCTGTTTTATATACAAAAGCTTCTTTTTGGGCTTCTGATTGTGGCCCGGCACCGCTTTCAAACGGATTGGTATGTGACCCATAATCACTGATGACATAACTATATGTTCCGGCCCCGTACACGGTATTCAGGTTGGCAACTACATTTTGCATTCTTGTTTCGCTGACTACTTCGGCAAATGCAAAAATGTCAGCGCCTATATTTTGAGTGATGGTTTTAATATTTGCTTCCTGTTGGGCTTTATCAGTCGGGCCAAGTGACGGATCCGAACTCCCGAACCACTCCAGGTTCCAATTGACTACTTCAAGCGTAAGAGCTGCGTCAATGCTGTTGCCCGTTATATTTACCAATACACTTGATATGCCTGCCGAACCAATGGTTATGGTACCAGCATAGCTTAAACTCCCTTGTGGTGGTATAAACTGAACGTACACTGTTTTGGAAATATTATTGGCATCAGCTTGTGTATAGCTGATTGAATTGGTAAAGCTGCCATTCGTTTTAGATAACAGGTAATTTCCGGTAGCAGTCAGCGTTACATTGCCCGTAAGGTCGTTCCCGGTAAATGTAAAATTTTTCACCGCCGGAGTTGCAGGAGCAATATATCCAAACTGGATATCTGACGTACTTGTGCTCAAAGATGCCGGCGGAGGCGTTGCAGAATTATCTATCCTGATATCATCCAGCGTCCACCTGGCTCCGTCTTCTGCGGAAGAAGAATAAACGAAAGCAACATAAGTATGGGTGGATTTATAGGCCGAGAGGTTGATACCCTGGCTCAATGTCCAGATATTGCCAGCCTGTCCGGGTAGCCGGCCATTTAAATCTGTCCAGGTAAAACCCGTTGGATCCCCCGTGCCGGGATAATTAGTGGATACTTTTACCTGTAGTGGTGCACCGTTAAAAGCTGTCCGGCTCCAAAATGACAGCAATGGAAAATTAGTAGCAGTAAGGTCATAAGAAGGGGTTATCAACCAGTCGGCATTTACAACATTGGTACCGTTGCTATACCCGTTTATTTGCACAGCACTTTCAAAAGCAGTGGCACCCGAGGGATTAGCCGGATCTCTTCCAAAAGTGGTGCAACCCCAAACCTCGGCCCCCGCTACACTATAGGCGATAAATCCATCTGTTATTGAGGACGCACAGGTATTGAAATTGTAACTATTCCCAATAATGCCAGTTGGAAGCGTGGCTGCCGTGGTAAATGACCAGGTACCGCTGCCGGTGAACCCTGCGAAACTATTTCCCGCAATATCTGTAAAAGCGCCAGGCGTTATCTCGAAATAATAAGCCGTACTCAGCGCCAGTGAGTTGACAGGAAAAAATACATTTGCACCTGAAATTGTAACGGCTGAATTTAAAATATCGCTTGTTTGAATAACTGCATTATCAGCTACCTGTTTGATAATTATGCTACCCGAACTTCCTTTTGCAACAGATTCATTAAAGGTAATATTTGCGGTAAATGACGTAGCGTTATTTGTTGCCGCATTGGCAGGAGAAAAACTGGCAGTCGCAGGTGCAGTCACATCCGGCCCGCCGCCATTGTTTGGACTGGGTGGCCCGGTAGTAAAATCAGCATTGTTATTCTGGGTATCCGTACCAACAGGTGTGCGCTGTATAGAATTTATATTAGAGGGTGCGGGCGTTGTACCGGCTCCCTCGAAACAACTGGCAGTAGTACCAAATCCCACCAGGTCCGTTGCCCCGGCGGGGCAGGTGCCTGTCAATGCCGTGATTGAATTTACCAGGGCGACCTTACCGCCCGTTGCTGACATAGCAATCGTACCAACCGCATCCGGAGTGGGCAGATCTGTGGTACCGCCGGCGCCGGCGATTTCCTGTATCAAATAATAACCATTTGCAGGGATACTTCCGGTGAGTTGGGTAAGGGTCCAGGTACTCCCGGCGCTGCTGGCGTACTGCACAGACCAGCCCGCCAGGTTTACAGAAGCGTTGCTGTTATTATACAATTCAATAAAATCGTTTTTGTAAGTAGATCCGCTGTTGCCTCCTCCACCATAGATCTCGTTAATTACGACTTGTGATTTTGCGCAAAAACCAAGGGTGGCCAGTATTAAAAATACGGTGCAGATCTTTTTCATTTCATTTCAATTTGGGCTAACGAAATTAGTTAGTAAAGCCTGTTAAGAAACCGCACTGGTCATTATTAATTTATTAACATTAGTATATTACCGAATACTTACCTGACCGTAACCGGCAGACTGCTAAGACATTTTAAACGGCCCTTACTTTAAAATAAATATGCCCCATTAACGGGGCACATTGTCGATCAATCATTTACGTGCGGACAGAAATTATTAGTCCATCAGTATGGTATTAATTATCATTTTTTACATTGCCCGCGCCACTCGTTTTGGGGTCAACAGTTGCGCCTCCTTTGTAGTAAATATTACCTGCGCCACTTGCTTCAGCTTTTAGTCTTACACTTGCATAAACCCTGGCGTTTCCGGCACCTGATACGCGTACATCAGTATTCTCAGTTTTTAATTCCCCCGATTTAAGATCCCCACTGCCACTCACTTCCGCTGTGTAATCCCTTGTCCGCCCACTTAAATCGATATTACCGGCACCGCTTATGTCAGCGGATATTTCCGGTGCGTCAACTGACGCAGAAATATGTGCAGCTCCGGATACATCCAGCGATATTTTACCCTTGTTTTTCAACTGGTCCATTACTTTTACCGTGGCAGCTCCGGAAGATTTAATCGAATTGATTTCGGGTGCCGTAATGTAAACTTTAAAATGGGCGTCGTTAAAGCTGGCACCGTCTTTCGTCCTGATCTTCAATACATCTCCGCTTACTTTTGTCTCGATAGAGTTAATGACATTATCATCTGCTTCTACTTTTACTTCAGTTACGGGGCCTGTTGTTACTTCCACCGTAAATGCACCACCCACCGATATGCCCGTAAAATCACCTGTTTGTCTTTTTTCGGTTACGATATTTCCGCTGCCCCGTCTATGCTCGCAGGAACTGAATATTGCCAAAGTAAAAAAGCAAAATAATAATTGTCTCATGGTTAAAAATTTCTGTAAAGATTTATAATAAAAACTGGGTATGCAAAAAAAATATGATGACAGGTTGTGAAGGTGGTTTTTAATGCCACGAATACACGAATGTGCCTTAATTTAGAAGCCTTATACATTTTTGTAAACTGACACCGCGAGGACCACGACGCCGTTACAAAAAAAATTTAAAATGCCACAAATACACGAATGTGCCCGAATTTAGCAGCCTGGTATATTGCTGTAGACTGACACCATCACCCAGGCGCAGGACTCCGTCCTGTGTCTTCTTCGTTACTAATATTTAATTCCACATTACTGATTGAAAAACTTCTGGTAGGTAAACCTTACAATAGTACGCGAAAGAGGTATTCAGTAACATGGAAGACACAGGACGGAGTCCTGCGCCTGGGTGAATCCGGCATTTATTTGGCACTCATTCGTGCATTCGTAGCAAAATTCTCACTTGGCTTTTATCTGCTATCTATTCCTGTATTCATAGCAAAAACTCTCCGGCTCCCCCGGTGATAAATTGTAATTTCTATTATTTACCTTCGCAGCATTATGACGGAAAAAATTCTCATCCTCGATTTTGGCTCTCAATACACCCAACTAATTGCCCGGGCCGTGCGGGAAGCCAGTGTGTACTGCGAAATAATACCTTTTCACAAAGACATCGTGTTTGATCCTGAATTGAAAGGCATTATCCTCTCCGGCTCACCTTTTTCAGTGAACGAAGAGACCGCTCCCCTGGTAGATATCAACGCTATCTCGGGAAAAGTACCGGTTTTGGGAGTTTGCTACGGTGCTCAGCTCACGGCTAAATTACTTGGCGGCAAGGTAGATAAAAGTGAAAAAAGAGAGTACGGCAGGGCAAAACTGGAGAAGTTGAAGGAAGATGTTTTATTAAATGGGGTGTCGCCCCATTCACAGGTTTGGATGAGCCACAGCGATACCATCAAAGAATTACCGGTAGGATTTGAGATTTTAGGAACCACGGCAAGCATTCCCATCGCCGCTTTTAAACGCATCAAGGCAGATCAGCCAGCCTTGTATGGCTTACAATTTCATCCGGAAGTCTATCATTCCACCGAGGGAAAAACCATCATTAAGAATTTCCTGGTAAATATTTGCAATTGTTCGCAGGATTGGACGCCGGCGCATTTTATCAACGATACGGTGGCGGAACTTAAAAATAAGATTGGCGATAAAAGGGTGATCATGGCTTTGAGCGGTGGCGTTGATAGTACAGTTGCCGCCACATTGATCCACAAAGCCTGCGGAGAAAACCTTTTTGGCATTTTTGTAGACAATGGCGTGTTGCGCAAAGGAGAATTCGAACAGGTACTGGAAATGTACGGCCAACTGGGCTTGAACGTAAAAGGTATTGACGCAAAGAACCATTTTTATACCCGGCTATCCGGGATATCGGATCCGGAAGAAAAAAGAAAAATTATTGGTAGCTCTTTTATAGACATCTTTGACCAGGAGGCCCATCGTATTGAAAACATAGATTTTTTGGGCCAGGGAACCATTTATCCCGACGTAATTGAATCTGCATCCGTCCATGGACCGTCTGCTACCATCAAATCACACCATAATGTGGGCGGCTTGCCCGACAAAATGAAATTATCGCTCGTTGAGCCTTTGCGCTCATTGTTTAAAGACGAGGTTAGGAAGGTTGGGTTAGAGCTTGGAATTCCGCACGACATTCTTTTCCGGCACCCATTTCCTGGTCCCGGCCTTGGCATAAGAATTTTGGGAGATATTACCGAAGAAAAGGTACGGTTATTGCAGGAAGCAGATGCTATTTATACAAATGGACTTAAAAAAGCCAACCTCTACGAAAGCGTTTGGCAGGCCGGAACCATTCTTTTGCCTGTAAAAAGCGTAGGCGTAATGGGAGACGAAAGGACATATGAATTTACGGTGGCGCTTAGGGCGGTAACGTCTGTAGATGGAATGACTGCTGACTGGGCACATCTTCCATACAGTTTTTTAGCGGACATATCCAATGAAATAATCAATAACGTCCGCGGTATCAACAGGGTTGTTTATGATATCAGCAGCAAACCACCCGCAACGATCGAATGGGAATAAATTGCTGTACTACATGCCCGGCTTTAAAATCCACTAAGTGCAAATATCTTATAACTGCCGCGGCTAAAAGCAATCAGCTTTAGCTATAACAGAATAAAAATTATGAGTAAGATTTTTGGGACAGGTTTGATTTTCCTGGTGGCTTTTTTTTCTTTGCAAAATGTAGCGGCACAAAAAGATTCTGTTCCTCCTATAAAAACTTTCCGCGTTGGTATTTTTGCCCCGCTATACCTCGATTCGGCTTTTAATGAAGACGGAAAATTCCGGTACAAACAGGGAATGCCCCGTTTTATGATGCCGGGAATTGATTTTGTAAATGGCGCCCAGATTGCATTGGATTCTGTTAAGTTCCAGGGGCAAAATGTCCATGCATTTATTTACGATACCAAATCTTATAACCAGCCACTCGACCAGCTGATCAGGTCTAAAAAAATTGATAGCCTTGAGCTGATCATCGGATCAGTAAAAGATATCGAATACAAGCAACTGGCGGATTTTGCCTTAGCCAAAAATATTCCGTTTATCTCAGCTACTTATCCCAATGACGGGGGCGTTACTGCCAATCCCTACCTGGTTTTGATCAATTCCACGTTAAAGTCTCACTGCGAAGCCATTTACAGCTATATCCTGCAAAATCACGGTACGGATAAAATTATCCTGGTAAGGAAAAAAGGGTTACAGGAAGATAAGGTGGCCTCCTATTTTAAATCGATCAATGAGCCGGATAACAAGCCCTTATTGAATATCCAGGTCATTAATTCGGACAGCGTTTTTTCGTCTGACGTTTTAAAAAAGAAGCTGGACAGTAATAGACAAACGATTATCATCGGTGCATCATTGGATGAAGGTTTTGCAACCATGCTTACCGGGGCCTGTTACGACCTGCACGAAGCATACCCGATTATTTTGATCGGAATGCCAAATTGGGACAGCTTCAAAAGCCTGATGAAGAAAGACCAGTTTGAAGATTTCCCTGTTTATTTCACCTCTCCGTATTTCAATAATAAATGGGATGACCTTAGTAAAATATTGATGGTTGGTTATTCAAAAAAATATAAAGGCAAGCCCTCAGATATGGTTTTTAAAGGATTTGAATCTACTTATCTTTTCACCCGGTTACTTGCCGCCTATTCCAGCGATATGCTTAACCATATCAACGACAAAAATTTTAAAGTTTTCTCCGATTATAATTTTCGCCCGGTATTATTAAAAAAAGACAATACTTCCCCCGATTATTTGGAAAATAAACACCTGTATTTTATCAGGATGATGAACGGTGTAACTACAAAGGCCTGGTAAATCCGGAAGGAAAAAACAATATGGCAAGTCATTTGTAATAGTGAGGAATGATTGATGAGCAACGAATGAGAAGTTACGAGTGATGAATAATGAGTCGGAACATAAAGAGGCTACCATTTTCTGAAATAGATTTGGCTTACCTGGTAATTTATAGCGACGCCGCAGATAGCGCCTTACCCGTCACTTACAACTCATCATTCATTAATCGTCAATCATTAATCATTCCTCATTATCCATATGCCATTAATTGAATTCACAGACAAAGGTTTATTCTGCGGGCAGGGAAATTTTTACATTGACCCCTGGAAGCCTGTTGATAAAGCCATTATTACCCACGCTCACAGCGACCATGCTCGCCCCGGAAGCGCACATTACTTATGCCACCATCTTACCAAACCTCTACTGCAATTGCGTTTGGGAGACAATAGCTACGAAAGCGTCGACTGGAACGAGCCTGTTTTTATAAATGGCGTTAAAGTCTCCCTGCATCCTGCCGGCCATATCATTGGCTCCGCTCAAATTAGGGTGGAATACAATGGCAATGTATGGGTGGCAAGTGGCGATTATAAAACCGAAGACGATGGATTAAGCGGGGCGTTCGAACCGGTAAAATGCAACACATTTATTACAGAATCAACTTTCGGATTACCCATTTATAAATGGAAGACGCAAACGGATATTTTTAAGGATATTCAAAATTGGGTATTACAAAATAAAGAAGATAAAAAAACAAGCGTACTGATCGCTTATAGTTTGGGAAAGGCCCAGCGGGTATTACAGGCGGTAGCGGAAATAGGCTTGCCAATATATACACATGGCGCCGTCTACAATGTACACCAAACACTCATTAACAGCGGATGGAAATTACCGGAGGTGCAGCGCGTTTATCCCGACACAAAAAAGGAAGACCTGGTAGGCAATATTGTAATAGCTCCACCCAGCGCGGATGGCACACCCTGGATGAAAAAATTTTATCCATATAGTGTCGGCACCTGCAGCGGCTGGATGCAGGTTAGGGGTAACGCAAGAAGAAGGAATACGGACGCCGGTTTTGCGTTAAGCGACCATGCAGACTGGGATGGTTTATTGAAGGCTGTAAAAGCAACGGGCGCGCAAAAAGTGTTCGCCACACATGGCTTTCAATCTGCTTTTAGCCGGTACCTCAATGAACAGGGAATTGAAGCAGGGGAAGTAAAAACAGAATATGGCGGCGAAGAAGAAGATAATAAATCAGCGGACGCAACAGGAACCGAAACGCCGGATATTGAATCAATAAATGGAGAGATACTATGAGGCAATTTGCAACATTGGTAAATATATTAGGCACGACCACCAAAACGAATGATAAGCTGGAGGCGCTCAAAGATTATTTCGCGATAGCGCCAGCGAAAGATAAAACCTGGGTGATCGCTATATTCAGCGGGCGCAGGCCAAAGCGGATCGTGAACTCTACGCTGCTTCAAAACTGGTGCATGGAGATCATCGGCCTCAGCCAGTGGCTATTTGATGAATGTTACCATACCGTAGGCGACCTTGGCGAAACAATTGCCTTGCTGTTACCAGAACCCGCCCAACATGAATTGACCAATGAACAGCATACGCTTTCCTGGTACCTGGAAACTTTTATCCGCATTGAAAAAGAAGACGAAGCTATCAGGAAAAAATTCATCATTGATAGCTGGCAACAAATGGACCGCACTGAAAAATTTGTATTCAATAAACTAATTACAGGTGGTTTCAGAATTGGCGTGTCGCAAACAATGATGGTAAATGCTTTATCTAAAACGGTGAAAGTTTCTTCGTCTGTGATTGCGCATCGCATCAGTGGTAACTGGGACCCCGTAACAACTGATTTCGATAGTTTATTAAGTGAAGAAGGGAGCAATCTCGACTTTTCCAAACCCTATCCTTTTTATTTGGCCTATGCGATTGAAGACGATCTTAAAAGCCTGGGCGATATCAGCGAGTGGCAGGCAGAGTGGAAATGGGACGGTATCCGGGGACAGATCATTAAGCGAAATAATGAACTGTTTGTTTGGAGCCGGGGTGAAGAATTGATGACAGAAAAATTTCCGGAGTACAATGCTTTTGCAGGCCTGCTACCGGAAGGCGTGGTGATAGATGGAGAGATCATCAGCCTGGCCGTACCTGCAGAAACTGGTGTCTTTAAACCCCTGCCATTTGCAGCTTTGCAAACCAGGATAGGCAGAAAAAATATCACCAAAAAACAATTGCTGGAAGCGCCGGTAGGTTTTATAGCCTATGATTTGTTAGAGTACAAAGGCAATGATATCCGCACAATGCCTTTATTGGAGCGAAGGCTGCTGCTTGAAACTATCATCGAAACAATTCAGCATTTTTCTATTCATATTTCACCGTTGATCCATGCGGCTGATTGGGATGCATTGCGAGAAAACAGGATGTCTTCAAGAGATATGGGTAGCGAAGGGATCATGCTGAAAAGAAAAGATTCCATTTACCAGGTGGGCCGTAAAAGAGGTGATTGGTGGAAATGGAAGATCGATCCGCTTACCATCGATGCCGTAATGATCTATGCGCAAAAGGGCCATGGCCGGAGAAGTAACCTCTACACCGATTATACATTTGCTGTAAAGGACGGTGATAAATTAATCCCTTTTACGAAAGCGTACAGTGGTTTAACGGATAAAGAATTTGCCCAGGTCGATGCATTTGTAAAAAGAAATTCAATTGAAAAATTTGGGCCGGTGAGAACGGTTAAACCTGAACTGGTTTTTGAAATTGCATTTGAAGGCATTGCAGCCAGCAACCGGCACAAGAGCGGCGTGGCATTGCGTTTTCCACGCATGCTTCATTGGCGGCATGATAAAAAAGCGGATGAGATCAATACACTGGATGACTTAAAAGAATTGTTAAATATTTACAGGCAGACGGATGGAAATAAGCCGTAGCATTGCAACCGGCAACTTTTTGTTGAGGTATTTGTAGGAATAGGTTGCCGGAAAACTTAAATACACCCATGAAAAAAATTACAGCCTTATTCATCATTTCAGCTATATGTTTCGCATTCGTAAACATTGCGGATAAATTTAACCGCGACGAGCCCGAGCATATTGAAGCCAGTAAACAAAGAACGGGGGACGCCGTAACGGGCTATAATTATTTAACTACCGGCGACTATTTAAAAAGCGGCATCCCCTACTCGCTCTTCACCATGGCGGCGCCAAAAGACAGCAATAATTATTTGCAGCGGACAGGAAATAATAAAAATTTATCACACGATTTTACGGCTGTCAAGGCACCCAATGGTGAACTTGTGGTTGCACCTAATTGCCTGCAATGCCATGCACAGGTATTTGATGGAAAATTAATTGTCGGTCTTGGCAACTCATTGAGCGACTATACCATAAAAAGAGAAAGCACTGCTTTGTTTGCAGAAAATTTTTTGAAAAAACTTACAGGTGAACAGTCAAAAAAATATGAAGCGGCGAAAAATTTTATCACTTCCATCAAGAGCATAGCGCCCGACCTGGTCACCAGTACCAAAGGTGTAAACCTTGCCGATGGATTGGCCTACCTGCTGGTGTCTCACCGGGATCCGCAAACATTAAAATGGAGCGATCAGAATTTGATGTCGCTGCCCGATGATATTATCCCTACTGACGTACCTGCCTGGTGGCTGCTCAAAAAAAAGAATGCCATGTTTTACAACGGTTTTGGCCGGGGCGATTTCGGCAGGTTTTTAATGGCATCCAACTTACTAACGGTAACGGATACAACAGAAGCAAAGGAAGTGGACAGTCACTTCAATGATGTGCTGGCTTATATCAATTCGATACAACCGCCAAAATATCCAAAGGCAATTGATAAAGCCATGGCGGCTGAAGGAAAAACTGTTTTTACGGCCAGTTGTAAAAAATGCCATGGCACCTATGGTGAAGGTGGCAGTTATCCAAACCTGCTGATACCTGCCAGTATTATTAAAACTGATTCGTTGTTGTACACCGCCAATTATTCAAACCCGCAATTTATTGAATGGTTCAACAAAAGCTGGTTCACTACAGGTGATCACCCGGCGAAGCTGGTACCGTATCGTGGTTATATCGCCCCTCCGCTTGACGGTATCTGGGTGACGGCGCCATACATGCACAATGGCTCTGTTCCTAACTTAGAGACCATGTTAAATAGCAAAATACGACCAACTTATTGGCGCCGGAGCTTTTCAAATCCCAGTTATAATTACGATACTCCCGGCTGGAATTTTGAAGCAAAAGATAAGCCCGGCGACAGTGAAGTGTACAACACAACATTAAAAGGATATGGTAATTATGGTCATAATTTTGGTGACCGGTTATCAGGCCAGGAAAGAAAAGCCGTGATCGAGTATTTAAAAACATTGTAAGATTTTTTTGCCCGGCCAATATCCCTGGTTAAGCTGCAGTGGCGTCGCACCATTGAAAATTTGTTTTTCAATTAAGCTTTTATTGCGGCGTAGTAAATTGTCAACAAAAAAATAACCGCCGCATGCTTACCTTATTTTTGTTTTAAAATTTTACTATTTCCACTTGAAACTTGAATCAACGCCGGGATATAAAGTCATCAACGAATGGCTGTCTGCAAAAGGAATTCATCCATTTTTGTTCCAGGAACAATCCTGGCAACACATCATTGATGGGGAAAGCGGACTTGTAAATGCACCTACCGGTTGCGGCAAAACATTTTCCGTTTTCCTGGGTGCTATGATAGATTTTATCAACCAGCATCCGAAAAATTACCAAACAAAAAATAAAAGCGGTTTACAATTAATCTGGATCACACCGTTAAGGGCATTGGCAAAAGACATCGGCCGTGCAATGGAAGAAGTGATCAGGGAATTGGGTATGAAATGGAAAGTCGGGATACGCAATGGCGACACTACGACCAGCGAACGTCAGAAACAAAAAAGATTAATGCCGGAAGTACTCATCATCACACCGGAAAGCCTTCATCTCTTACTTGCGCAAAAAAGTTATCCCGAAGTTTTTAAAACACTTAAAATAATCGCGGTAGATGAATGGCATGAATTGATGGGCGGCAAAAGAGGCGTGCAGGTTGAGTTGGCTGTGTCAAGAATAGTGGGATGTCGGAGAACACAGAATAAAAATGCAGAGCTGGAAAATGCTGTACCAGCCGCAGCAACCAAAAATACACCGCTTAAAATTCAGTATACTAAACTGTCCATCTGGGGTATTTCAGCCACCATCGGCAACCTGGAAGAAGCAAAGGATGTGTTACTTTCTTCTATTGCGCTTGAAGGAGTGATCGTAAGGGCGAATATCAAAAAGAATATTTATATCGAATCGATCATCCCTGACGAGATTGAAAAATATCCCTGGGCAGGGCACCTGGGAATTAAATTAGTAGCCAAAGTAATACCGATCATCTTCGCAAATAAAACCACGCTGATATTTATTAATACCCGGGGAATGAGCGAACGGTGGTACCAGGCATTGTTAAACGAAGCACCCGAACTGGCGGGGCTGATCGCGTTGCACCACGGCAGCATCGAGCAGGACCTTCGTTTGTGGGTAGAAGATAATTTACATACGGGTAAATTAAAAGCGGTAGTCTGCACGGCAAGCCTCGACCTGGGTGTAGACTTCCGGCCGGTGGACACCGTGATCCAGGTGGGATCCCCAAAGGGAGTCGCCAGGTTTTTGCAAAGAGCCGGACGAAGCGGACACCAGCCGGACGCGATCAGCAGGATCTATTTTTTGCCCACCCACTCACTGGAACTGGTGGAGGCCGCGGCATTGAAAAAAGGTATCGCGGAAAACTATATCGAAAGCAGGGACCCGATGCTTTTATGTTTTGATGTGCTACTCCAATATCTCTGCACGATTGCAATTTCTGATGGGTTCAGGCCGGAGGATATTTTTAAAGAGATACGCTCGACTTACTGCTTCAGCAATATCACAGAAGAAGAATGGCAGGAAGTATTATTCTTCCTGACACAGGGCGGTAAAGCATTGCAGCAATACGACGAATATAAAAAAATTGAGATCATCGATGGCGTGTATAAAATTGAGAACAGGCGGATAGCCATGCGCCACCGGATGCATATTGGTACGATTGTAAGTGACGCCATGCTGAAAGTTAAATTCATGAGCGGCGGTTATATCGGCGTCATAGAAGAATATTTTATTTCGCGGTTGCAACCCGGAGATGTATTCACGCTCGCCGGCAGGAACCTGGAATTCGTGATGATCAAGGATATGACCGTACTTGTAAGAAAATCAAAAAATAAAAAATCCATAGTACCAAGCTGGCAGGGAGGAAGGATGTCGCTTACGGCTAATCTCGGGCAAAAATTAAGGGAAGTATTAGCACCGGCCAGGGAACACTTTGCTTCCCCGCAACAAACAGCGATCTACAATGAGATCACTGTTTTAAAACCACTCCTACAGTTACAGGAAGAACTTTCCTGCATCCCGACAGAAAATGAATTATTGATAGAACACATAGAAAGTAAAGAAGGTTTTCATGTATTTGTATATCCCTTCGAAGGAAGACTGGTGAATGAAGCCATGGCAGCGATCCTCGCTTACCGCATCAGTCTCATAACGCCGATAACTTTTTCAATTGCCATTAATGATTATGGATTTGAACTACTTAGCGATCAACCGATACCGCTGGATGATACCAATGCGTATGAGTTATTTACTTTGGACAACCTGTTGCCGGATATTCTTAAAAGCGTAAACTCATCTGAAATGGCGAGGCGGAAATTCAGGGACATCGCCGTAATCGGCGGACTTATTTTCCAGGGTATGCCCGGCGAGCAGGTGAAGGCGCGGCACATACAAAGCAGTGCCGGCCTGCTCTTCAATGTATTTAGTGAATACGATCCGAACAACGTATTATTAAAGCAGGCTTACAGGGAAGTGCTCGACCAGCAAATGGAAGAACAGCGTTTAAGAAATGCTTTACACCGCATCGCCGCCAGCAAGATCATTATTAATTTTCCCAAAAGACTAACGCCGTTTTGCTTCCCGATCATCGTAGATGGACTCAGCCGCAACAACCTGTCGTCGGAAGGTTTTGAAGACAGGGTAAAGCGAATGCAGGCTCAATTGGAAAGATAAAAGCGATGGTAGTTACTTAGTCAGGTGCTTTAACTGCAGCGCATACAAAATAACAAAAATTATGGGTAACCCTACGGCAAGTATTACGCTGAATGCACCCGTAAATTGCGCAGTGCCCATAATAATAAAGCTACCGATCACAGGCATTATTTCGCCTGCCGTATATATCCAAAATCCATCTTTTCTACGTTTACGCATCCAAACAGCGCCCCAGATACACAAGGCGATCCCGATCAGGCCGATTACCATTAGCGGCACCAAATTAGCCTGTGCCAGTTCCATGACAGCCCTTCCTTTTTCCATGTCTTCCAACTGTTTCGAACTCATTTCGCTGCCGGAAGCTTTTGCCTTTTCCATCATGCCAAGCATAAACTTATTAAATACAGGTAAAAACAAGGACCATAATAATCCCAGGCCACAACCTATAAATGTTAAAATGGTTAGTGCGTTGAGGGCGGAAGGCAATTTGGGTTTCTCTCCGTTATTAGGCTCACCAGTTGAAGTGTAAACATCTTCCATATTATAAATTTTAGTCTAAAGTAAATACTAAATATTTCATTTCAAAACCAAACAATCAATAATTTATAACATATCGGTTTTACCTTTGCAAATAATGCAACAATTTATTCCGCACATTTTATCAGGCAATACCTTTTTACTATCATCGCAGCGATGTATTTTTTGGCAGGAGGAAAAAACACTTATTCTTTCTGATATGCATTTAGGCAAAACGGGCCATTTCAGGAAAGCAGGCATTGCCGTACCACAGGCTATTTTTAAAGAGGATATGCAACGTCTCGTAACACAGATACAATTATACAAACCGCAACAGGTGATCGTAATCGGCGATATGTTCCACAGCCACGACAATAAGGAACATGATTTTTTTTTGAAATGGAGAAATGATTTTTCGCAGCTTACCATTCACCTGGTTAAAGGCAACCATGACATACTAAAGGCTAACTGGTACGAAACAGCTGGCATTAAGATCGATACCTGTGAGCTAACGGTCAGCAATTTTGTATTTGTACATGACTTTAATGATTGCACTATACCAGAGAAAGGATATATTTTTAGCGGGCATATTCATCCCGGAATAAGTATCAGGGGCCTGGGAAACCAGTCATTGCATTTCCCTTGTTTTTACTTCGGAGAAAATTATGCGGTGCTGCCGGCATTCAGCAGGTTTACCGGGACGTACCCGGTTAAACCAAAACGTGGGGAATCTGTTTATGCTTTATTACCGCCCAACCAATCAAAGGGAGAATTGGGCGGTATCATGAAAGTTTAACATGAGCCCGGTATTAAAAATTGCCTACGCACCGATCTATGCCCATCCGTTACCTGAAGGGCACCGGTTCCCTATGTTGAAATATGAACTGATACCCGGGCAATTACTGCATGAAGGCACGATCACAGCTGAAAATATATTTGCCCCACAGCCATGTACGGACGAAATTATTTTATGGACGCATGATGCCGGCTACCTTGATAAATTAAAAAATCAAACCCTGTCAGTAAAGGAGCAGCGGCATATTGGCTTCCCTCAATCGCCACAGTTAACACAACGTGAATTGATCATCGCACAGGGAACTATCGACTGCTGCCATTTTGCATTGAGCGCCGGTGTAGCATTGAATGTGGCCGGGGGTACGCACCATGCTTTTAGGGACAGGGGAGAAGGATTTTGTATGTTGAATGATATCGCTGTTTCGGCTAACTATTTATTGAAAAAAGATATTGTCAAAAAAATACTGATCATCGACCTGGATGTGCACCAGGGAAATGGCACTGCAAAAATTTTTGAAAATGAGCCACGTGTATTTACATTCAGTATGCACGGTGAACACAATTATCCATTTCACAAAGAAAAAAGTGACCTTGATATTCCCTTGAAAGATGGTATGGACAACAAGACTTACTTATCTCTTTTAGAAGAAACTTTACCTTCACTTATCGATGAAGTAAAACCTGGATTTGCTTTCTTTTTATCAGGGGTAGATATTTTATCCACGGATAAATA
This sequence comes from Ferruginibacter sp., assembly GCA_039916545.1. Lineage (GTDB taxonomy): Bacteria > Bacteroidota > Bacteroidia > Chitinophagales > Chitinophagaceae > Ferruginibacter. The sequence continues at coordinate 6,720 of JBDSLD010000369.1, read as the reverse complement.
CGGGAAATTAAAAGTGACTGTCGATGGTTGTTTGCAAAGGGATGAAACTGTATTTACTATTTTAAAGGAACACCAAATTCCGTGTGCTGTTTCCATGGGCGGCGGCTACAGCACAGATGTGAAAATTATCATGGAGGCGCACTGCAATACTTTTAGGGTGGCAAAAGATGTTTATGGATTGTAAAATTATCTTTTGGTGAATATTTTGCCCATAATCATTTCCCTCGCCTTTTCATTTCTTTCTTGATTAACACCAACTCCCGACCTGTTTGTCCGCTCATGGAACTGTTTTCCTGCGCCCTTCTCATCAGGTAAGGTATTACATCTTTGATGGGACCAAACGGTAAATATTTGCTCACCGAACAACCTGCTTTGGCAAGGTTGAATGTTATATTATCACTCATGCCGTACAACTGCGAAAAATGAATGCGGGGATGGTTATGGGCTAATCCCTTCTGATCTAATAACTGAGTTGCATAGAGGTTACTGTACTCGTTGTGAGAAGCTACAATTAAAGCGATCTTATCTAAATGCGCGATAGAAAATTCCAGGGCTGTATTATAATCTTTATCGCAGGCTTCTTTATCGGGCTGAATCGGGGAAGGATAATTCATTTCAGCTGCACGTCTTCGTTCATTTTCCATATAGGCACCACGGACCAGTTTGGCCCCCAAAATAAAATTTCTTTCGGCTGCTGCTTCATAGGAATCTTTCAGAAACTTCAACCGGTCGGTCCTGTATAATTGCAATGTATTGTAGACCACTGCCCACCTTTTATTAAAAGTATCCATCATCAGGATTGTAAGCGCATCCACCGGATCCTGTATCCAGGTTTCCTCGGCATCTACTAATATGCCCACCTTTTTTTCGTTAGCTGCCTCGCAGAGGCGAAGCATGCGAACCCGCACCCTGTGCCATTCCTCTTTTTCGGATTCTGTTAAAAGTTCCAGTGCCTTCAAATACCTTTTCATCAACGTCCCGGGATTGCTGTTCATCAACAGGTCAATTTTTTCCAATAAGGCAAAACGTGAAAACCCGGTTACTTTGATACTCATAAACGGAATGTTGGATTGAGTAGCCGCATAGTTGATCACACGAATAAATTCGTCTGTGGAATGATCAAACCCTTGTTCGCCATCATCGCCGCCTTCTACTCCGTAATCCAAAATAACTTTTACATTGTATTCTCCTAACTTCTTTGCGACAGCAGAAGTTTCCTCCAGTGTTTCACCACCGACAAACTGCCGGAAAATAGTTTTCCGGATGATCGGTTTTGTAAATGGGACATTCCATTTAATTGCAAGCGGTGTCAACTTTATTCCCAGGTTAACGAGCCAGGGCTTTCCCATTGCATTAAAAAGAAAATTGGCCTTTTTTAATTCACCATCTTTTTTATAAGCAAAAGCATATTCTGTATTGTCGAAAGAAATTGCGGAGTTTGTATCCATAACATAATTAAAAATATAGTCAAAGATAAGGATTCCAAAATCCCTTTTTAGTCACTTTGGAACTGACGTACGGTGTTACACTTTTTATTTGGTCACCGATTTTTTTTCTGTCTGTCATTACAATTGCGAAGCATTTGTTAAACAAATATTAAAGGATCTTGTTTATAAAATTTACTACATGTCAGAGGCTTCACTCATATTTCCACACCAGCTTTTTAAAGAACACCCTGCGGTCGCTGCTAACCGTACAGTTTTTTTGGTAGAAGAAATACTTTTTTTCAAGCAATATAATTTTCACAAGCAAAAAATACTGTTGCATAGGGCTTCCATGAAAGCGTATGCTGATTTCTTGCTGAAAAAGAAATTGACGGTAGAATACATTGAGGCTATTACTGAAACAGCTGATATAAGAAAACTGCTGAAACAATTACACGACGAAAATATAACCGTGATTCATATCGCCGATGTCGTTGACAACTGGCTACGAAAAAGGATCAGGGAAACCTGCAAAAAATATGGGATTAAAATAGTGGGATATACAACGCCCGGTTTCCTGAATACATTAAATGGCGTGAAGCCGTATTTTGACCAAAAGAAAAGTTATTTCCAAACTGATTTTTACATAGCACAAAGAAAGCAAAGAAACCTGCTGCTGGATGCACAGGGCCAGCCTGAAGGAGGACAATGGTCTTATGATGCAGACAACCGCCTAAAGTTTCCTAAGACAGCTTTAGCTCCGGCTGTTACGTTCGCAAAAAAGAATTTATACATAAATGAGGCCGTTCAATATGTTGCAAAAAATTATGAAAAAAATTATGGTAAAATTGAAAAAATTATTTTCCCAACTGATTTTGCAGGAGCTGAAAAATGGCTGGATGAATTCTTCAAAGATAGGTTTCAACAATTTGGTATTTATGAAGATGCCATCGTTTCTAACGAACATTTTTTGCATCATTCCGTATTGACACCGATGCTGAATACAGGGTTATTATTACCACAACAGATCGTTGACAAAGCAATGGCAGCCGCGGTAGAATACAATGTGCCGTTAAATTCGCTGGAAGGCTTTATTCGTCAAATAACAGGTTGGCGGGAGTTTGTAAGGATCGTGTACGAAAGAGAAGGAAGCCGTCAACGTACAAAAAACTATTGGGGTTTTAAAAGAAAGATCCCGGAAAGTTTTTGGCAAGGCGAAACCGGTATCAGGCCCGTTGATGACGTAATAAAAAAAGTTTTGCAAACAGGCTATTGTCACCATATAGAACGGCTGATGGTGATGGGAAATTTTATGTTGCTTTGTGAATTTGATCCGGATGAAGTGTACCGCTGGTTTATGGAAATGTACGTAGACGCCTATGATTGGGTGATGGTCCCTAACGTGTACGGGATGACGCAGTTTGCCGATGGCGGGTTGATGACAACCAAGCCCTACATCAGCGGCAGCAACTATTTATTAAAGATGAGCAATTACAAAAAGGAGCCCTGGACCGAAACCTGGGATGGCTTATTCTGGCGGTTTATGCATGTGCACCGGGATTTCTTTTTAAAGAATCCAAGGCTTGGGATGCTAATAAAAACTTTTGACAAAATGCCTGAAGACAAAAGAAACATTCATATTAAAAACGCAGAAAGTTATTTAGTTCAACTCGACCAGGGAAACAAATACTAAGCAGTTTATTCACTTCCACTTCGCCAATTTTTTTCGCTTCATTAGCTGTATAATCATTTAATTAGTGTCTGCAAGAAAACGCTGTAATTGGGAGCAGATAAGCGCTCTAAAGGAATTTCCTCTTTGAATCTTTATTCATTTTGATTTTGCTTTCAAACCGGTGGGCTCTTTTAATCATTGCTTTCGCCTCCGCAGCCGGCGTGGCTGCGTAAACATTATTCAACAATGGATAATCTTCAAGACCCTTATCTGTAAAGGACTTGCTAGTTTTCTTGCAAACACTAATTATCAAAATCTATAGCCCAAAATTACAGATCAGGCAATCCGGTTATCTTTGCTTAAATTTTATACATGGATAAGAAAGCAAGTGAGTCTTTGGTAGTTATGACCGAACTGGTACTGCCGAATGATACCAACACATTCGGCAACCTGATGGGCGGTCGGTTGATGTATTGGATGGATATTGCCTCCGCGCTGGCCGCGATGAAACATTCCGGCTCACCGGTGGTGACTGCCTCGGTTGATAATATTTCTTTTGAAACTCCGATCAAACTGGGCAATGTGGTCCACATAGAAGCAAAGGTTAGCCGGGCATTTCAAACCAGTATGGAGGTACATATGAAAGTATGGGGCGAAGACGCCATCCACCAACACAAATATAAAAGTAATGAAGCCTATTTTACATTTGTAGCGCTTGACCCAAACAGTAAACCAAAACCAGTAAATAAACTGATCGCGGAAACACCCGATGAAAAAGAATTGTATGAAGGTGCATTAAGGAGAAGGCAACTGAGATTGGTATTGGGCGGAAAAATGAAAGCAGCCGAAGCGGATGAATTGAAAGCGTTATTTTTAAAATAATTACCGGGCGGGTTGATAATCGTAAGGAAGTGAATTTGCTGCTTTTTCATAAATCCAGTACCCGGAATATTCAATGCCGGAAGCATCACTGAGCACACCGGAGATATTAATGCCAATCGGGCTGGTTTTAAAAAGTATCTGCGATTCAACGCCTTTGTCAAGGTCGCCCGCTACATAAACATTCCTCCTTAAATATTCTTTGGAAGCAGGATCCTGGCTATATTGCACCAACAATCTCCCTACGCCCCTGATAGAAAGATTATTGCTGCTGTCGATATACAATATTTCCTGGGCAGTTATGGGCACAGTCTTTACAATCTCAGCGGCGGCGGCGGCCTGCTCATCGCTCAACATACTTGTTTGAATGGAATCGGTAACCGGCTGTAATACAAAAGTACCAAACCCCTGCTCGTACAATTGGTTTTTGATCAACGACCGGTAGAAATGCAATGTACTGCCGTAATAACTATTTTGCCTGTTCCTGGCCCATTTTTTACCATCCCCCATTTCCTGGTAACGGGTATAGCCAACGAGGTCACTCTTCATGGTAGCATCGTCATATACAAATTCAACAAGATTATAACTGATCTTATATCCGAGGGCATTATTGGTAACTACCAGTGGTGTATCTGCGTAAGCAACAAAACCGGTATTAGTTACACCCCTGCCAAAATAAATATTGCCGGGATTATTAACGACACATTTATTTGCTTCTTTTGTAACTCCTAAAAAGCTTTTATAAAAAATCTCCAGGCATTTTTTTCTTAGCTCTTCTGTGAGGTTCATTTTGTTTTGCAATTCGGTGGACGCCCTCAATTTAAAAACAATCCTCTTTTTTTCTACTTGTTTTTCGACTGGTTTATAAGCAAGCAGGTCATATCCGGCGCAGGAGATCACGAGATCCGTATTTAATAACCTGGCAGCATCGAAACTAAAATTTCCCTGTTGATCCGTATAGGTGCCAATCGTTGTATTATTAAAGTAGACGCTGGCATTTGGTAAGGGAGCGTCATCTTTTTCATCAACTACCCGGCCGGTGATATCGATTTGCGTGTACGCTGGCAGAGATAAAATAACCAGTATTAAGCAGCACCAGCAACGCCATTTATTTTGCAGTGATCTCATATTATTTATCCAACATTGTCATTAGGTGATGCTTGCTCTTCAACATAAATTTTTTGCTTTGTTCAATAGCATCCATTACCTGTTCTAAAATATTTTCAGTGGTATCGTCATAATCGATCACCAGCGGCTCTTTAAAAGTGACCGATAATTCAGAACCTTTTTTCTTAAACTTTAATCCTTTTTTATTGAAGGCCCGCCAGTATCCATTGATGACCACGGGCACCACAATGGGACGGTGCTGTTTGATAATAAATGCTGTTCCTTTTCGGCCCGGTGCAAAAGGCTTTGTGGTACCTTGCGGAAAAGTGATGACCCAATTACTTTGCAGTGCTCTTTCTATTTTTCGTGTATCAGAAGGGTCCAGATTTCTTCTTACCTCCTGCCCTTCCACGCGCCAGGTACGTTTTACGGTTATGGCACCTGCCAGGCTAAAGAGTTTACTGATCCAATTGCTTTTCATCGTTTCTTCAGCTGCAACATACTTAACCCGTGTAAATGGCCACAACAAATAAAAAGGAATACCCAGTTTACACTTTTTTCGCCAGCTTACTGCGCAAAAAATATGAAGAAAGGTGATCACGTCCGCAAAATAAGTCTGGTGATTACTTACAAATAATACATTTTGTTTTGGAAGCTTATGCAGATTTTCCATGCCATTTATGCGCAGCTTATTTACCAGGTTGATCCCCGGATAGGAGAATGCTCCAACGACGGCGTACACTAATCCTTTCACCAACCTCGTCTCTTTCAGTTTTGTAAAAAAAGTTGACATCTGATTATTTTTAGCAGCAATCCATGCAATATACAATAATAGTTAGTCTAAAAGAATGCCAATTTCGAGCAATAAATTTCAAATTATAGCGGCAACATGTGATTTTTGTGGATACAAATTTTTACAGCCTCTTATCATTGACCATATGTTTGACACCAGGGCGATAATTTAAAACATATCTACTTCCTGGTTTTACAAATTATCCATAGACTAATTGCCTTTCTCCGTATTAGATTACAAAACCCTTACAAATTATTTTTAAAAAAGTTGTCGGGTTGAAAAAAATTAAAGCCCGTAACAGCTTATGGAAGGTTGACAGCCCTGCATTATCTTTACCAGATATGAAATTGAATACGGTAATTTTTGATATGGATGGCCTGTTGATCGATTCAGAGCCTTTATGGGGTGAGGCTGCAGATGAGATTTTTCAGCGCCATGGATTTCGTTTAACCGCGGCGCAGCACGGTACTACCACGGGTATGCGCACTAAAGAATTTATCGAATGGTGGTTTGACCATTATAATATTTCACGGGAGCATGCGCCTGGTGCCGAAGAGGCGATCATACAATCGGTGATTAATAAAATAGCGATCAAAGGAAAAGCCATGCAAGGGCTCGGCCATATTTTTAATTTTTTTATCAGCAAAAATTTCAAAATCGGACTTGCAACTTCATCACCCGGTCCTTTGATCGATGTCGTCATAGATAAATTGGGAATCCGGCAGTATCTCCAGGCAATTGCTTCCGCCGCGGAACTTCCATATGGCAAGCCACATCCCCAGGTATATTTAAATTGTGCAGCTTTATTGAAAAGCAGCCCACTTGAGTGTATCTGTTTTGAAGAT
>JBDSLD010000368.1:0-20217 GCA_039916545.1 Ferruginibacter sp. | reverse complement strand
CGATGCCGCTATGGTGATGAGTTTTGCCAATAAGGTGATGATCGTTCCAGGCTATGGACTGGCGGTGGCCCAGGCCCAGCATACCTGCCACGAACTCGAAAAAATATTGGAGGATAAAGGCGTGGAGGTAAAATATGCCATTCACCCGGTGGCCGGTCGTATGCCTGGCCACATGAACGTATTACTTGCGGAGGCTGATGTGAATTACGAAAAGTTATTGGAGATGGAACAGGCCAATGATGAATTTAAAACCTGTGATGTCGTGTTGATACTCGGTGCGAATGATGTGGTAAACCCGGCCGCAAAAAAAGATGCTGCTTCGCCAATCTATGGAATGCCGATACTGGAAGTTGAGCTGGCAAAGAATGTAATTGTAAATAAAAGAAGTATGAAACCAGGTTATGCAGGAATCGAAAATGACCTTTTCTTTCAACCTAAAACAAGCATGTTATTCGGCGATGCAAAAAAAGTGCTGCAGGACCTCTGTGCCGAAATAAAAGCTGTTTAAAGCAAGATTTTATTTACAACAAAAAAACAATGCCTTTATATTGAGCACAATTTCACAAATTGACTTTCGATTTTTAGCCTTTTTTAAAGCGATTAATTTCATCAATAAAATCACCTGTTGAAACTTCCATCCGCGTTCATTCATTCACTCGAAAATATTGCCGGCTTTGACAAGGAAGCCTTTGAAGAAGTGCATGAATCGGGAGCGCAAATCACTTCCATCAGGTTAAATATTAACAAGCTATCCGACCCGCTAAAAGTTGTTAATATACCAGCTGACCAAAGAGAAACCAGTGTCACGCCTGTTCCCTGGAGTACAGATGGCTACTACCTTTCCTACCGTCCGTCTTTTACCGCAGACCCGCTTTTCCACGGGGGAGCCTACTATGTACAGGAAGCAAGCAGTATGTTTTTAGAACAAGCGCTGAAGCAATCGACAGACCTCATTCAGCCCCTGAAAGTACTGGATCTCTGTGCAGCCCCGGGTGGAAAATCAACTTTGATACAGTCTCTTATTTCTGATAAAAGTTTATTGATAAGTAATGAGGTCATCAAAACAAGGGTAACGATCTTAAGTGAAAATATAACCAAATGGGGTACCGCCAATGTGATCGTTACAAACAATGACCCAAAAGATTTCCAGCGATTGCCTGGTTATTTCGACGTGATAATTGTAGATGCACCCTGCAGCGGAAGTGGCTTATTCAGGAAGGATCCAAAAGCGATTGATGAGTGGAGTGAACAGCAGGTTGAATTATGCAGCCTCCGGCAACATCGCATATTGGGCGATGTCTTACCGGCGTTAAGAGAGGGCGGCATCCTGATCTATTCCACCTGCTCGTATTCAAAAGCAGAAGATGAGGATATAAGCGACCTGCTCATAAAAAGTTACCAGTTGACGTCTATCAATTTACAGTTAAAAAAAGAATGGAACATTGTAGAAACCACATCGCCGGAGGCTAACGGTTACGGGTATCGCTTTTACCCGGATAAACTAAAAGGCGAAGGTTTTTTTATTGCTGCATTTAAAAAAAACGGATCGCAGGAAGCCAGCAGACAGGAAGAGAAGGCCAAAAGCAAGTCTGCTAAATTAATAGCCAAAGAAATTAAAGTGATCAGCCCCTGGCTAAAAAACGCAACGGATTTTTTCTTTATAAAACAATACGAAGATGTCATTGCCGTACCCGTACACCTGGAAAAAAATTTAATCGATATACAGGCTGCGCTCTACATAAAAAAAGCCGGTATTAAATTAGGTACCATCATACGCAATGAATTAATTCCTGACCATGAACTCGCCCTAAGCACCCTCTGCAATCACAGCCTACCTGCTATCGATGTTGATAAAGAGACTGCGTTACAGTATCTGCGCAGGCAGGAAATAAAATTAGTTTCGGGTGATAAAGGTTGGGCGCTGCTTACTTACCAAAAATTACCGCTGGGCTGGATAAAGATCTTACCAAACCGCATCAATAATTATTATCCGAAAGAATGGCGGATTCTTAATAAGTGATCAAGTATTTCATACAGGAATATTTATTGGCCGCTAATATTGAACACCTGCGCATAAATATTTACGGATCAAATATTAAATGAATTCTTTGCTGCCAGTGAACGATCGCCTCACCAAAAAAAATTAGTTAAACTAAAAAGCCATGTTGTTGTAATAGTATCACTAACCAACAAAATTTCCCATCTTTGCGAAGAAAAATTATCCCATATGAAGCGTTTATTGATCATGTTGTTTGCAGTTCCACTGGTTACGTTTGCACAAAATAAACCGTTGGTGATAGAAGGCGCTGCTCCAAATTTTTATATCAACCACACAGTTGCGGCAAAAGAAAATTATTACAGCGTTGGCCGTACTTATAATATCAGTCCAAAAGAATTGGCTCCATTCAATAACCTGGCATTGGAAACTCCATTGAGTTTAGGGCAGGCCATTAAGATCCCATTGTCAGGAAATAATTTTGTACAAGCGGGTGATGCCGGTACCGATGAAGTATTGATACCAATTTATCATACTGTTGCAAACAAGGAGGGATTGTACCGCATCAGCATCAACTATAATAAATTGCCCGTTGAAACAATAAAGAAATGGAATAATTTAAAAGGTGATGCGGTAAGCAATGGCACTCATCTTATTGTCGGGTATCTTAAAGTAAAGAAAGAGCTATCGTATTTAGCGGGAATGGCCAAAGCTAAACCAGCGGACAATGTTTCGAAAGCAGCTGATAATTCGAACAAAACTGTTGTTGCTAAAGAACCCGTAAAACCGGATGTTCCAAAAGAAACATTGCCGGTTGTCAAAGATTCTGCGAAGGAACAGGCGCCCGTAGTAGCTGATAAAATAAAAAAAGAACCCGTTCCTGTTACGGTGACAAAAGAGACAGCCCCTGTCAAAAAGATAGTTACGCCGGTCAGCAGAAAGAATTTTAATGGGGGTATCTTCAAGGCGGATTATGACCAACAAACAAGTAATAAAGATGTGGCCGGGGAAACCGGGGAAGCGGCGGTATTTAAAAGTACCAGCGGCTGGGAAGATGGAAAATATTATTGCCTGCACAATACCTCTGCTCCAGGCACGATTGTAAAGGTTACCAATACATCTACAGGGAAAAGCATTTATGCCAAAGTATTGGACGTGATACCTGATATAAAACAAAATACTGGCTTGCTGGTGCGCATAAGCAATGCGGCTGCGGAAGAGTTGGGCGCACCGGGCGATACTAAATTTGGCTGCATTTTGAGTTATTCAAAATAGGTTCGTTTCTTGAAGACACGAACGGAGGCGGAGACGGGGTCGGTTTCAGTAACTGCTACAAAATAAAAATGGTCTCAATATTATATTGAAACCATTTACGAATCTTTTTAACCACTGAAAATGTGATCTATGGAAATATTCCCAACTCTGCATAACTCGTTGCCACCTTATTGATCGCGCTAACATAAGCAGCCGTTCTCATATCTGGTATCTCAGGACTGCTCAGCCAGATATGCATAATTTCCCGCGTCGCATTGATCATTGTTTCTTCCAAACCACTATGTACAAGGTCAATTTCTTCCGCTCCGTGGAGGATCAATAATTTTTCCTTTTCATTTACCGTCTTGTCACTCATGTGTTCTATCTGGGAAAGTATCCGTGCATTCATGTTTTCAGAAAAACGTTTTTCCATACGGCCGTAACGTACATGGCTAAGGTTTTTCAGCCACTCAAAATAACTTACAGTTACACCGCCGGCATTCAGGTACATATCGGGTATGCATAAAATACCTCTTTGGATAAATATCTCATCGGCTTCCGGCGTGCAAGGACCATTAGCCGCTTCACCGATTATTTTCGCCTTTACCCTTTGGGCATTATCGCCATTGATCACATTTTCCAATGCTGCGGGGATCAGGATATCACATTCCAGTTCCAGCGCATCCGAAGTGATAGCCAGGTTGGTGGCGCCCGGGAAATTTAAAATAGAACCGGTCGTTTTCCTATGTTGAAAAACTTCTTCTTCATTTAAGCCTTCTTCACTATAGATGGCACCTTCAAACTCGGCCAGCCCAATGACTTTGGCACCATGCTCGCGGAAGAATTTTGCCGTATGGTAGCCAACATTACCCAAACCCTGTACCACCACTTTTTTATTCACAATACCAACGGTCATACCGAGTTTATCCATTACCTCATGCATGCTGCACACTTCCCGGATACCAAAGAAAACACCCAGGCCGGTTGCTTCTTTACGGCCACGTACGCCCCCCTGGGTAATCGGTTTGCCGGTTACACAACCTGCACCGTCAATTTCCCCCGGCTTTAATGATTGATAGGTATCTACGATCCAGGCCATTTCTCTTTCGCCGGTACCGTAGTCTGGCGCCGGGACATCAATGCCCGGGCCGATAAAATTTTTCTTTACCAACTCGGAGGTATAGCGGCGGGTGATCTTTTCCAGCTCATATTCAGAATATTTCCGTGGATTGATTTTTATTCCACCTTTTGCGCCTCCAAACGGAACATTTACGATGGCACATTTGAACGTCATTAATGCGGCAAGCGCCATCACTTCATCCTGGTTAACTTCCTCGCTAAAACGAATTCCGCCTTTGCAGGGTGATTTATGCTGGCTATGTTGAATGCGGTACGCTTCCATTACTTCAATTGTACCGTCATCTCTTTTTATGGGGAAACGCATTTGGTAAACGCTATTGCAGGCCTTTATCTGTTCTAAAATACCGATGTTCCATTTTGTAAAGCGGGCCGCTTTGTCAAAACTCTTTTCTACACTTTGAAAAAAACTGTACGGGTTGTGTGCTGACATAATCTTTTTTTTAATTAAGCAATCGTATTAAAATATAGCAACTGGCAAGGAGCTATTTACGCCGGTTCCCGGTTGAAGCCGGTCTTGTATTCAGAAGTTTATTATTTTGATAAGAATAATAGTAGATTTTTATTGTTTGTCCTCTATTTTGGCGATCTTCCGATCGATCGTTACCAGGTATAAAATAAGGCCAGCAAGAATGGTAATACAGATCGCCATCACCACATAGATTTTCCCATTGCTCCGCATCGTGCTTTCAACTACTTCATTGCTTTGCGCATATGCACCGGTGCCAATAAATAAATTACCCAGTAAAAACAGTAAACAGTAAACGCTATTTCGCATTGATCAGATTTTTGTCCCTTATTAAATATAACCTTATGTTGAGCGTGGTGATCCAGGTGCCAACCAATGTCCAGCCAATTACTGCCGGCCAAAAAACCAGTGTCATAGTGGCATCCAGGTCTGCACCATTCAGGCCCGGGTTACCTTCCACACCCTTGCCGCCCGGATGTAATGATTCAACCATTCTTGGCAGGATCATGATGAGTGGAATGTAAATGAAATAGGCGAAAATATTATATACCGCACTGATCCTTGCCCTTTTGTCAATATCCGGAATTGCATTGCGGAGTACGAGGTAGGCGAAATAGATCAGCAGCGCAATGGCTACCCCAATTTGTTTAGGATCGTTGCTCCAGGGCTCGCCCCAGGTGTAAGTGGCCCAGATAGAGCCCGTCAGTAAACCAAGTACACCCATTAAAATACCTGTTTTGGCAAAAGCCGCCGCATAGATATCCTGCTTAAGATCAGGCTTACGAAGGTATAAAATGGAATAGATCATCGATGTAGTCAGTAGTACGATCTGCCCAAACCACATCGGCACGTGAAAAAAGAGGTTACGGCTGGATTCCTTCAGGTTGCCAATTTCCGGCACTTTTATCAAAAAACCGGCAGTAAATGTATACACAAGCAATACTCCCGTTAATATTTTCCACCAGTTTTTCCGCATTTAAATAATAATGTGGATGCAAAATTAGGGGAAAGACAGTGAGGTTCAAATAGTAAATTTTTTTTCATCCCAGGCAGGCCCGGAAAAGTAAGGTTAAAGAGCAACCAGCATGGGATATACAGGCAAACTAACAGCTAAAGAGCAAAAAACACGTTAGGGTATAACCAACAATTAACAAAAGTTAACTAGTTAAATATCCGGTTGTTCCTGGTTAATAAAGGCATCATTCTTTCCACAGAAACGGAAACAAAATTATAGACAGTGCTATTACCATTATGTCTAAACCAACGATCAGCAGGCATAACTGAAGCAGCGCCCCTTCCCTGAATATTTCTCCAAAAGCTGATTTGGAAAGGCGGATAAGCAATAATAATTGCGGTATGATCAAAGGAAATCCAAGGATGGCCATCAGGGCGGCGTTTTGCTGGGCACGTGCGGCAATGGCCGCCAATAAAGTAAATACCAGGCTCAGGCTTACACCACCAAGACAAACAATGCCCATGAACCTCAGCGTATTTGATAAGGGATTTCTTAATAAAAGGAAGAATAAACCCAAACTTAATAGACTCATTATCAACATCAATATGACATTGTAGATCAATTTTGCAATAATAAACTCTTTGGCGCCAGAGATTGAATAGAAATACAACATGCGCCCCCGGCTTTCCTGCAGAAAACTTTTAGCCACCGCATTCACACATACAAATAATTGGATGGTCCAGAACAGGCCGTTCCAAACCTCGCCTTCCGGACGATCATTAAACGACAGGTACAATACAAAAATAGTGGAGGCCACATATAATAAAATTCCATAAAGGCTGTGTTGTTGCCTCAGTTCCAGCAACAGGTCCTTTTTTAATAAAGCGAAAACTGTTTTAGTCATATATATGATACCGCACTATTTACCAGTTTGCCTGGTGCTTAACGGGTATTCTGGTGTTCGTGATAATTTAACCAATATCTCGGCCGCAGTTTGTCAAAAGCGCTCTACTCAGAAAGTCGCTATTTATCTTTGATATTATTGCAGTGCCTGCATCTTGGCTCGTACAAATCTTTTTCCCCCAACACTACCTGGGCATTATCTGCCGATTTGCGATAACTGATATTGGCAATATTGCCGCAACGTACGCAGATAGCATGTAATTTAGTAATGTAATCAGCGATTGCCAGCAGGTTGGGCATCTGGCCAAATGGCTTGCCGGTATAATCCATGTCTAAGCCTGCCACGATCACCCTGATCCCGCTTAGTGCAAGCTGTTCACAAACGTTTGCAATCTCCGCGTCAAAAAACTGGGCCTCATCAATACCCACCACATCGGCATCCTGCGCCAGCAGCAATATATTTTGCGAACTGCCTACCGGGGTACTTTGTATAAAATTCGTATCATGGCTCACGATCTTAACCTCGTCGTACCTGATATCGAAAGCAGGTTTAAATATTTCAGCCTTCAAATTAGCGATCTTTACCCTTTTCAACCTACGTATCAGCTCCTCCGTTTTGCCACTAAACATACTTCCGCAAATTACTTCGATCCAACCTCTCCTTTCACCTGATATCCTCGGTTCAATAAACATTATATATTTTTTTTAAAATTCAGTTAGTAACTTTAATGTCGTAATTGCAAAGATTAAGGTTTTGGGCCATCGGTCAAAACTAAATTTCTTTCTTATTGTAAATCATACATATAATCGTGTTTTTATGGAAAGAGTGGAAACACTTTTGCAAAAACTGCAACAACAATTTAAGAATGGTTTGCCGGCCGAACAGCTTTTGGTCACCGTGCAAATGCTACAGCACGAATTAACACATATACAGGCTAATCAACCTGCAACTGCCAGTGGAGCTATCAGTGTTTCAATGCCTTTACAGGTAATCCAGGTACAGCAGCCCGGCAAAGTTGAGTTTGATGATAAGCCGGTAGTGGAGGAAAAGATCATTGAAGTCTTGCAAATCGACGAGGACGAAGTAGCGGCAGAACTGGAAGAAATGAAGCGAAATGCCATTACCATGCAACAGATACGCGGCTATAATAAACCTCATTTGTTATTCGAGCCCGAAGAAAACGATATTCCCACGCTAACGCACCAGGTAGCTGGTAAGGAAAGTAAAGAGGTTAACGAGATTGCAGGCGCAGAAGCTACTTCCGTTAATGACAGTTTAAAAGAAAAGAAGATCGAGATCAGTGAAAAGTTAACCGGGCTTCCGGTAAAGGACCTTAAAAAAGCGATTGGCATCAATGACCGGTTTTTATATATCAATGACCTGTTCAGAGGTGACGAGGTGATGTATGAGAGAAGTATCAAAACGATCAATAGTTTTTCTATCTGGCCCGAAGCGGAATATTGGATAAGAAGAGAATTAAAGACAAAATTAGGCTGGACCGATGACAATGAAACAGTGAAGCAATTTGATCAGCTGATCAAAAGACGGTTTTCCTGAATGAACTGAATTATTTTATTACTTGCACCAGCGTTGGAATACACATAGTCTTTAGCGGCTTTACCTTTGGCCGCCAGCAAATCTTCGTTTCCCCACAATTCATTTAAAATACTTTCAAGCTCCAGGGCATTTTTGATTGTAATCCCGCCGCCGCTATCAACCAGGCCGATCGCCTCTGAATATTTTTCAAATTCCGGACCGTAGATCACCGGCTTCCCGTAGACTGCGGCTTCCAGTACATTGTGTACGCCATCTGCCCCAAACCCGCCGCCCACATAAGTAATATCCGCATAATGGTAGAGCCTGGAGAGCATCCCCACATTGTCGATGATCAAAACGTTGGCTGCAGTAGAATGCGCTTTATTTTCAATATTTATACGCCCGATTGATGGCTGGCCATTCAGCAACTCAGAATAAAAGATGGCTGTGCTGAATTCCTGCTTTACGTCTTTTAAATTTTCCGCGTCAATTTCGTGCGGCGCCACAATAAATTTTATGTGGGGATTAGCTTTTACATAATGAATAAGCTCTGTTTCATCGTCTTCCCAGGTACTGCCGGCAACCAAAATTTTGCTGTCCCCGCAAAATTGCTCAATGAGCGGAATCGGTTCAAATTTTTCAGCAATCTCAATTACCCTGTCGAACCTGGTATCGCCTGAAACAATAACATTTTCACGAATACCAGCCGTTGCCAGCAAAGTCCGGGATATTTCATTTTGTACAAAAAAAAGGGTGAAGCATTGCAGCATTTTTCTCCATATCCCGCCATACCATTTGAAAAAGGGGTGGCTCTGCCTGAAAATTCCTGAGATCAATAGTACCGGGATGTTCCGGCTTTTTAGTTCCCTTAAATAATAAAACCAAAATTCATATTTCACCCACAATACCAGCGAAGGATCCAATGCGGCTATTAATTTTCCTGCGTTAACCGAGCTGTCCATTGGAAGGTAAAAAACCTGGTCGGCGCCTCTATAATTTTTCATGACCTCGTATCCGGACGAAGAAAAAAAACTTAGCGCTACAGTTATGTCGGGATATTGCTGTTTTAATAATTCCAGCACCGGCCTTCCCTGTTCAAACTCGCCCAGGCTTGCGCAATGCATCCATACAAGTTGCTGCTTGCCGGTTGCGGTCTTCGGGCGGATCTTTGCAAATATATTTTTACGCCCTTGTATTCCCAGCCTTGCCTTACTGTTGAATAACCCCGCTATCCTGAAGGCCAGTTCATATAATTTTAAAAAAATATTATAAAAAATATTACTCAATTGTTATCTTTTTACAAATCTAACAGCAAATTTTTGATCTTTTACCTGCCAAATCCAAGGCAAAACTTGAAAGTTGGTTCTTATGCTTGAATTGTTATCTTTGCAATCCCCAAAAGAAGAGAATATATGAGGCCATTGCAAATGGTAGATACAAAAAGTCAGTACAGGAAAATTAAAGATGAATTGGATGCGGCTGTTTTAGCTGTGCTGGAAAGTTCCCAGTTTATTGGCGGTAAAGTTGTAAATGATTTTGCACAAAACCTGGCTTCCTATAGTGGGGTTGACCATGTAATTCCTTGTGCAAACGGTACTGATGCATTGCAAATAGCCATGATGGCGCTTGATCTTCAACCGGGTGACGAAGTGATTACACCTTCCTTTACCTATATTGCCACTGTTGAAGCGGCAGCCTTATTAAAATTACAGCCCGTATTTGCGGAGGTTGACCGGCAGACGTTTTGCATGGATGCCGAATTACTGGAAAAGATTATCACTCCAAAAACAAAAGCGATTTTACCGGTGCACCTGTACGGCCATGCGGCGGATATGGAAAAGATAATGGCCATTGCAAATAAACACA
Source organism: Ferruginibacter sp. (assembly GCA_039916545.1). GTDB lineage: Bacteria > Bacteroidota > Bacteroidia > Chitinophagales > Chitinophagaceae > Ferruginibacter. The sequence goes on along the minus strand of JBDSLD010000368.1, from coordinate 10,100 downwards.
ATTTGTACGTAATCGAAGACAATGCACAGGCGATCGGCTGTGATTATACCTTCAGCGACGGTACTGTTACGAAAACTGGTTCGATTGGCCATATCAGTTGTACATCCTTTTATCCGTCAAAAAATTTGGGCGCTTACGGAGATGGAGGTGCAATATTCACAAATGATAAGGCGTTAGAGGAAAAATTAAGGATGATCGCATCCCACGGGCAAAGCAAAAGGTATTATCATGATATAGTTGGTTGTAATTCAAGGTTAGATACTGTCCAGGCTGCTATTCTTGATATTAAATTAAAATACCTAGATGAATACAATTCCGCCCGTAGAAAAGCAGCAGATTATTATGATAAGGCTTTCGCGAATAATGCAGGAATAACCGTACCATACCGGGCACCATATAGCAATCATGTGTTTCATCAATATACTATTATATTAAATGATGTAACAGCAGCAGGCACGAGCCGGGATGGGTTAAATCAATATCTTGCCGATAAAGGAGTACCTTCCATGATCTACTACCCCGTGCCTTGTCACCGGCAAAAGATGTTTGATCACCTGGGTGGAAATAGCTTTAATTTACCTGTCACAGATTGGCTGTCGGAAAGAGTCATTTCTTTGCCCATTCACACAGAACTGGACAGCGAGCAACAGGATTTTATTATTTCAAATGTTTTAACTTATATAAATTCAAATTAATTATAATGAAAATTGCAGTAATTGGAACAGGATATGTGGGGTTGGTAACCGGAACATGTTTTGCAGAAACAGGGAACCAGGTTATATGTGTAGATATTGATAAAACAAAGGTTGATAAATTATCATCCGGAAGGATCACAATTTACGAGCCGGGCCTTGAAAAAATATTTTTAAGGAACCAGAAAGAAGGCCGTTTACATTTTACAACGTCACTTGTTGACGGAATAAAAGGTGCCCAGGTTATTTTTCTTGCACTACCCACGCCCCCGGGCGAAGATGGCAGCGCTGATCTGAAATATATTTTAGGTGTCGCAAAAGATCTTGGCGCACTGATCAAAGAAGGAGATTATAAAGTAATTGTCGATAAAAGTACCGTTCCCGTAGGAACAGCGGACAAAGTAAAGAAGGCATTATTTGGAAATGGCGGAGTTGAAGGGACTTTTGATGTAGTCAGCAATCCTGAATTTTTAAGAGAAGGTGTAGCGGTTGATGATTTTATGAAACCAGACCGGGTAGTGATCGGCACTTCATCAGAAAAAGCCAAAAAAATATTGAGTGACCTATACGCACCTTTCGTTCGCCAGGGCAATCCTGTGATCTTCATGGATGAAAAAAGCGCCGAGCTAACCAAGTATGCCGCCAATTCTTTTTTGGCCATGAAAATTACATTTATGAACGAGATCGCCCAGTTATGTGAATTGCTGGATGCGGATGTGGATATGGTTCGCAAGGGGATTGGCAGTGACGAGCGGATTGGCAGGCGGTTCTTATTCCCGGGTATCGGTTACGGCGGAAGCTGTTTTCCAAAAGATGTACAGGCATTGGCAAAATCATCCACGGAAGTGAATTACAATTTCAAGATACTGGAGGCGGTAATGGAAGTAAATGAAAAACAAAAACTTCACCTGATCCCAAAAATCAAGGCCTATTTTAACAATGACCTGCAAGGTAAAAAAATCGCTTTGTGGGGACTTGCTTTTAAACCAAATACGGATGATATCAGGGAAGCACCGGCGCTATATTTAATAGACGAATTACTGGCCGCCGGAGCTACGATCGCTACTTTTGATCCTGAAGCAATGAATAATGTGAAGCAGCTGGTCGGTGAAAAAATAACTTACGTAGAAAGTCAATATGACGCATTACATGATGCGGATGCATTGGTGATTGCCACAGAATGGAGTGAGTTCCGGACACCGGATTTTTCAAAAATAACCTCCCTGCTAAAGAACAAAACGATCTTTGACGGTCGGAATTTATTTGATTTAAAACAGATGGCAGACCTTGGTTACCATTATGTGAGCATAGGCAGAAAAGTGGTTGAACAGTAATTGAGGAAGTTTAGCATGCGTCATTTGCTGACCGGATGAACAATAGTTTAATTTTTAATATCATATTAATTTAAAAAAAAATGGCCTCTAATCGCGTATTGATAACGGGTGCTGCCGGATTTTTAGGATCGCATCTTTGTGACAGGTTCATCAAAGAAGGTTTTCATGTAATTGGCATGGACAATTTAATTACAGGTGACCTTAATAATATCGAACATCTTTTCAAATTAAAAGAATTCGAATTTTACCACCATGATGTTTCTAAATTTATCCATGTCCCTGGCGAGCTCGATTATATTTTGCATTTCGCCTCACCTGCCAGCCCGATAGATTATTTAAAGATCCCGATACAAACTTTAAAAGTAAGTTCTTTGGGTACGCATAATTGCCTGGGCCTTGCACTTTCTAAAAAAGCCAGGATACTGGTAGCAAGCACGAGCGAAGTTTATGGAGACCCGATCGTTCATCCGCAAAATGAAGAATATTGGGGAAATGTGAACCCGGTTGGCCCAAGGGGCGTGTATGACGAAGCAAAACGTTTCCAGGAAGCTATCACGATGGCGTACCATACCTTTCATGATGTAGAAACCCGGATCGTGAGAATATTTAATACTTATGGCCCGAGGATGCGGCTTAATGACGGGCGCGCCTTGCCGGCATTTATAGGCCAGGCTTTACGCGGCGAGGACCTCACCGTATTTGGAGATGGCAGCCAGACAAGAAGTTTCTGCTATGTAGCCGACCTGGTAGAAGGCATCTACCGCCTGCTGATGAGTGGTTATTCATCGCCGGTAAATATTGGTAACCCTGATGAGATCTCTTTAAAGGATTTTGCCGAAGAAATAATAAAATTAACCGGTACGGAGCAAAAGATCGTGTACAAACAATTGCCCACTGATGATCCGAAACAGCGCCAGCCTGATATTACAAAGGCGATGGAATTGCTGGACTGGCAGCCGACAGTGAACAGGGCCGATGGATTGAAAGTTACGTATGAATATTTTAAATCCCTGCCACAGGAAGAGTTGTATAAATTACCAAAAGAGTTTGCCAAGGCTGTTAAAAGCGCTTCATAAAGTATAGTAAAAAAATTTATAACTACATAAAATCTGTCTGCAAAAACAAGTTTCCGGGTATGATGTAAATTAACAATTAAACAAATTCAATAACCTTTGTAATATGTATTGTCACAGGGTTAGGGTTTATAAATTATGTATCACGACCTATTAAATAAAAATAAAAGACTGGCTGTTATTGGATTGGGATACGTTGGGCTGCCGATTGCATTAGCATTTGCAAAAAAAATTAAAGTCATTGGATTTGACATCAATCTTAAGAGAGTTGAGATGATGCGCGAAGGCATTGATCCGAGCCAGGAACTGGACAGTGAAGCATTTGAGGGCTGTGATATAGAATTTACTAACGACCTGCAGGTATTAAGGCAGGCGAATTTTTTTATTGTAGCCGTACCTACACCGGTGGATGAACATAACATTCCCGACCTGGTTCCGGTGCAGCGGGCAAGTGAAACAATTGGGAAAGTGATCAAAGAAGGTGATTACGTGGTATTTGAAAGTACTGTCTATCCCGGTTGCACAGAAGAGGACTGCTTGCCGCTGATTGAAAACTTATCAGGATTAAAAAATATCATCAACTTCAAGACTGGTTATTCGCCGGAAAGAATTAACCCGGGTGATAAAGAACATACTTTAGCCAAGATAATAAAAGTAGTAAGCGGTTGCGATGAGCAAAGCCTGGATGTAATTGCAAAAGTGTATGAACTGGTGGTAACTGCCGGCATATACAAAGCTTCCAGCATAAGGGTAGCGGAGGCCGCAAAAGTAATTGAGAATACCCAGCGTGATCTGAATATCGCACTGATGAACGAGCTATCCATTATTTTTGACAGGATGGGAATCAATACATTTGAAGTATTGGAAGCTGCCGGTACCAAATGGAACTTTTTGAAATTTCAACCGGGCCTGGTTGGTGGTCATTGTATAGGCGTAGACCCCTATTATCTTACTTACAAATCGAGGGAATTAGGCTATGACAGCCGCGTTATTTTAGCAGGAAGGGTAATCAATGACGGCATGGCCGGATATGTAGCAAAAAAAGTGTTGCAGCACATCATTCAAAATAATGGCTACGTGAAGGACGCCAAAATATTGGTAATGGGTGCTACTTTTAAAGAGAATGTAAGCGATATCCGTAACAGCAAGGTCGCTGATGTGGTAAGAGAATTGAAATCGTTTCTATTGAACGTGGATATTACTGATCCACAGGCAGATAGCGATGAGTTAAAACAGGAATACGGTTTTTCACTTGCGCAGGACCTGTCTGATGACTATGACGCCATTCTTGTTACGGTTCCCCATAATGAATATAAAAAATTGGATGACGCTTATTTTGCCAGCCTGTCTAAACCAACAGCCTTGATCGCAGACCTGAAAGGAATCTTTCGTGGTAAAATAAACAGCAGGGCTTATTGGAGCCTTTGATCCAATGTATTAGGTACAATTACCGTGCGTCGATTTTCAGTCCGGCTGTCTTTTAAAGAATAACCCGGCCAGGAAAAATTATTCGAAAAGGTTGTACATTCGATTTTTCACCATTCAGTAGTTAGTATTCACCATGACATTTCATACAAAGGACCTCAGCTCGGAAAGCTTTTTGATCACGGGCGGGGCCGGCTTTATCGGCAGTCATATTGCCGCATATTTACTTGAGCATAAAGCAAACAAGGTCAGGGTACTGGATAACCTTTCCAACGGCTTTGAGAGCAACCTGGAAATCCTTCGTGCTTATCCTGCATTTGAATTCATTGAAGGCGATATCAGGAACGCTGAGACCTGTCAGCAGGCTTGCAAAGACATCCATTATGTTAGTCACCAGGCTGCCCTGGGATCTGTGCCGCGCTCTATTAAAGAACCTGTTTATTTTAATGAAGTAAATGTTGGTGGCTTTGTAAATATGTTGAAAGCCTCGCTGGATAATAATACCAGGCAATTTGTTTATGCTTCCTCTTCATCAGTTTATGGCGATGAACCAACACTTCCCAAAATAGAGGGCCGTGTAGGAAATTGTCTGTCGCCATATGCGGCAACAAAAAAAACCAATGAGTTATACGCCCAGGTATTTGCAGATGTTTATGGCATAAAATTAATGGGATTTCGTTACTTCAATATTTTTGGGCCGCGTCAAAACCCTGATGGGGCCTATGCCGCGGTAATTCCCTTGTTTGTAAAAGGCATCATGAACCAAACACCGGTTTATATCAACGGCGACGGCGAGCAAACCCGGGACTTTACTTTTGTAGATAATGCCGTTCAAATTAATATTAAAGGGATGTTGACGGAAAATGCAGAAGCCTTCAATAAAGTTTACAATGTGGCAGTAGGTGAAAACTTCTCTGTCAATTATTTATACACGGCCTGCAAAGAATATTTAGGGAGCGATTTTGAAGCAACCTACCGGGAGCCCAGGGCCGGGGATATAAGAAATTCACTGGCAGATATATCACTCGCAAAAAGTTTACTGGACTATGAGCCTGATAAAAAATTTGAAGACGGGTTAAAGGAAACAATCGAATTTTTTAAAAAAAATATTAATGCCAGGCAATAGCAATTACTGGATAACTCCCTGGCCATAGCTTTACAAAAACTATCATTATTTAATTATCAATTCAAAAAAATGCCAATTATAAAAACAGACTTTCCCGATCTATTGATTTTTGAACCCACCGTATTTGAAGATAGCCGGGGATATTTTTTTGAAAGCTATAACGCAAAAGTTTTTTCTGCTGAGGGCCTTGAAATGAAATTTGTCCAGGATAACCAGGCAAAGTCGACGTATGGTGTTATCCGCGGACTGCATTTTCAGCAGGCACCGCATGCCCAAACAAAATTAATCAGGGCATTAAGTGGCAGCATCCTGGATGTAGTTGTTGATGTCAGGAAGGGTTCACCTACTTACGGCAAAGCCTATGCGATAGAGCTTACCGCTGAGAACAAGCGGCAATTGCTGGTGCCAAAAGGCTTTGCACACGGCTATTCCGTATTGAGTGAAACAGCAGAAGTATTATATAAATGTGATGAATTTTATAGTAAGCAAAGTGAAGGCGGCTTACTTTACAACGACCCAAAACTCGCCATCGACTGGAGGATCCCCGCTGATAAAGCAGTGGTCGCAGATCGGGACCTGGCTCACCCGGGTATTGATAATTGTGTAAGTAATTTTATTTTTTAATCGTACTTCTATGGCAGATAAGAAAACAATTTTAGTAACCGGCGCAAATGGCCAACTGGGCCAGGAAATGAAGATGGTATCCGCTTTGCATACCAATTATAATTATTTATTTGTTGCAAAAGAAGACCTGGCAATTGATGACATCGAGGCGGTAAAAAATTATTTTGCTACAAACGCCATTGATTATTGTGTTAATTGCGCGGCTTATACCGCTGTAGATAAAGCTGAAACGGAAACCGATAAAGCATACCTCGTTAATGCAACAGCAGTCGGCAACCTGGCGATGGTTTGTGCAACAAAAGGAATTTCATTTATACATATTTCCACCGACTACGTATTTGACGGTACAGCTACAACGCCTTACAAAGAAGAAGACCTTGTTAGCCCGGTTAATTTATATGGTGCTTCCAAGCTGGAAGGCGAAGTTTTAGCCATGAAGAATAATCCGCAATCGATCATTATCCGCACCTCCTGGGTGTACTCCTCATTCGGAAATAATTTTGTAAAAACGATGTTGCGTTTAATGAGTAGCCGGGATGCGATCAATGTGGTAAGCGACCAGCAGGGCTGCCCCACCTATGCTGCCGACCTGGCTGCAGCAATCATGCAAATCATCGGTCAGTTAGAGGGATCACCAAAAAATAACCTGTTATCGTCATCTGCCATTTTCAATTATTCCAATAAAGGTGTGATTAACTGGTACCAGTTTGCGGAGGCGATCAGAGAACTTTCCGGAAGCAAATGCGTTGTTAGCCCGATACCCGCCTCCCAATATCCGACGCCGGCAAAAAGGCCCGCTTATTCGGTAATGGATACCACCAAAATTCAACAAATATTTAATTTGGAAATTCCAGAATGGAGAGATAGCCTGGAAACTTGTTTGAAAATATTAGGCTAAGCACGGGAGGATTTATAATTTGAAGAGCGGGCTGTCATGAGATATTACAGGCAACCGATTTAATTCGTGTAATTGATTCGTGTAATAAAAATCAATTCATATTAGAAAATTCTTTATTCCTGATGTAAACCAGTTTGGTTCCGCCTTTATCCCGCTTGTCAATTTCAAATTGCGGTAGCGATACCACGAGCGGCGTTAGCTTTGAAAAACCATAATTCCTTGGATCAAAATTGGGTTGCTTTTTCAATAACAGGCTTCCTACTTCACCTAAAAATGCCCAGCCATTTTCATCACCCAGGTCATCAATTGTCGTGGCTATTAAATGAAGCGTCTCTTTACTTAATTTATCAACCGAAACAGCTGGCTGGTGATGCGGCGTATTTGTCTTTGCCTTCTTTTTAGCGGCAATATTTTCAGCCACGTCAGGTATGGCAATGATCTCCATATAAATGAATTTATCACATGCCACGATAAATGGATTGGGTGTTTTCCTTTGCCCGATGCCGAAAACTTTCATACCAGCTTCCCTTAACCGGGTAGCCAGTCTTGTAAAATCGCTATCACTTGATATGATGCAAAAGCCGTCTACTTTTCCGGAGTACAAAATATCCATGGCATCTATGATCAATGCACTGTCGCTGGAATTTTTTCCTGAGGTATAACTGTATTGCTGAATGGGCGTGATGGCATTTTCCAGCAACACGTTTTTCCAACCGGATACCGTAGGTTTTGTCCAGTCACCATATATTCTTTTGAAGGTGGGGGTGCCATATTTGGTGATCTCTTCCATAACACCCTTGATGTTGCTGTAAGGCACATTGTCTGCGTCTATCAACACAGCGAGGCGTATATCTTTTTGAAAATCCATAACACAAGATAATTCTTTTTTATTACTCGTTCAGGCGCTAAATCATGCTCCTTGTTTTGCAGAAATTACGGATTGATGGTGTATCGGAAAATTGCAGGAATTAGCTATAAAGCAATGCTCATTTGCTTTCTGGTGCAACGCTTCCGCGGTCGCAGTTTGAAATTGATCAGTTATTGTTACAACAGGATGCAGGATCACTTCTGTAAATCTTCCGCCACCATCGGGCGTTTCTATCATTGTTGCCGTAGCATGATCGGTATAGCCGGTAACTATTATCCCGGCATCGGCACAAAGGTGTAAATACCAAAGCATGTGACAGGCGGCAATGGATGAAACAAAAAGCTCTTCCGGGCTATGTTTGGTTTTATCACCGCGGAAACCGGGATCCGAAGAACCTTCTATCGCTACCTTATTTTCAACAGAGATAATATGACTTCGTTCATAAGACCGATAATCCTTCGTTCCCATACCTTTATTTCCCGTCCATTCTACCGATAAAGAATAATGATGCGTTTTATCCATGCCTATAAAATTAAGGATTGTCCATTAAACTGGCAGATTACCCGCCTAGATTTTGCAGAATGCTCATTGCTTTGTCAGCGTCTTTTTGCGGCACAAAAATATGGTCGTGGTAAAATGCGGCGACCACATTGCAACTGATGCCTTCATTGGATAAGGCGGTAGAAAATGCAGCCGTTAAACCAACTGCTTCAAGGGCGGAATGAACAGTAAGCGTGATCCAGGAAAAAACAAGTTCGTAGGATAAATTAAATTCATCCGCCGTCATTTTATTGATGATAACTGTAAGGCCTTCTTTTTCACGGAAAGTCCCAATGGCCTTTTGCCAATATTTATCATCAATGGCGCCTGTTGAACAGAAAACGAATTCGCCTTCATTCAGCACCGGTTCCATTTGCTGCAGTAATGTTGTAAGGCTTGCTTCTCCTGCCATAGTTTGAATGTTGTGGAATACTTTTACATGCGGGCTAAAAGTACAAAACTATTTAACCGCGATCATGGCTAAAATAAAATAGCTGTAATTCTTTTTGCAGGATAGACGCACATTAAAAGGCTATAAAATTTTTTGCAGCAGCATCGAAATGCTTTCCCGGATATTTTATTATCGTCAAATGTTGCAATGCGTAATGCCATGATAATTAATTTAAAACAAAGGTCAGCAATTTGTAAATACCCGCTTATCCCCAAGCCCGGTGAGAAGGCGATTATCACAGCACAATTATATCGAAGGCTGGAAAACTTTTACCGTTTAGTTTTTCGCCATGGTGGTTTACTTCAATCTCCAGTTGTCAATGCGAATTTTGTTAGATGTCAGGCACCAATTTTCGCTACCCTGAGCAGTATAGGGAATGCTATTTTTTTAGTTGGATTATTTCCCCAGATACCCTCCAATTGCTTGCTGATTAATTCCAACGGGGTACTTTTTTTCAACTTGATATAATGTTGCACGGCGGACCATGTTTCAAGATAGCCCATGAATTCTTCCAGTGTCCATTCAAAATTATTTTCAAAAACAGGCGCTGCAATATCATCAAATGGAAATGGTATGGTTTGATAATTTTCATCAATATATTTTCTTTCTTTGTCCCAGTATGGACCGATAATGTTACCGTAAAAATTATCAATGAGGTGGTCATTATCATCTTCAATTTTGACGACCCCATACCCGATCACGGCAAGAATTCCTCCGGGGATGAGTGTTCTTCTTACCTCTTTATAAAAATTATCAAAATCGAACCAATGTATTGCCTGGGCGACAGTGATCATACTAAAACTGTTATCAGCAAATGATGTGCGCTCGGCTCTTTCTATCGCGTACAAAATATTGTCCCGCTGAACCGCATTTTTTATTTGCTTTTCACTAATATCTGTTGCATATACTTTTTCAAAAAATTTCGATAGCTCAACCGCTACCTGCCCATTGCCCGTACCACAGTCCCAGGCTGCGCTTTTATCGACGGTCAGGGAAAATAAAAATTCATACAGTTCAGGCGGATAGGCGGGCCTGTACCTGACGTATTTGTCCGATTGAAGCGTAAAAT